>NZ_JBKFAL010000089.1:0-746 GCF_053345625.1 Methylobacterium sp. D53M | reverse complement strand
TGCCGGTAGGCGTGTCGGGTGAGGACGCGTCCGCGGGGTGTGCGCTGCACGAAGCCGCGCTGGATCAGGTAGGGCTCGATGATGTCCTCGATCGCGTCCCGCGGCTCCGACAGCGCCGCCCCGATCGTCTCGATGCCCACGGGCCCGCCCCCGAACGAGCGCGCGATCAGGCTCAGGTACTTGCGGTCCATCACGTCGAGACCCGCCCCGTCCACGTCCAAGAGCTGCAGCGCCCGGTCGGCGATCGCCCGCGTCACCGTCTCGGCCTCCGCCACCACCGCGAAGTCCCGCACCCGCCGCAAGAGCCGCCCCGCGATCCGCGGCGTGCCCCGCGCCCGACGGGCGATCTCGTTGGCGCCCTCCGCCGACATGCCCAGACCCAGCACCCGCGCGCCGCGCGCCACGATCTGCTCCAGCTCGTCGATCTCGTAGAACTCCAGCCGGATCGGGATGCCGAACCGGTCGCGCAGCGGCGTCGTCAGCAGCCCCGCCCGCGTCGTGGCGCCGACCAGCGTGAACTTCGGCAGCTCGATCTTGACCGAGCGCGCCGCCGGGCCCTCGCCGATGATCAGGTCGAGCTGGTAATCCTCCATGGCCGGGTAGAGGATCTCCTCGACCGCCGGGTTGAGCCGGTGGATCTCGTCGATGAACAGGACGTCGCGCTCCTCCAGGTTGGTGAGCTGGGCGGCCAGATCCCCGGCCTTGGCGATCACCGGCCCGGAGGTCGAGCGGAAGTTCACGCCGAG
>NZ_JBKFAL010000088.1:0-761 GCF_053345625.1 Methylobacterium sp. D53M | reverse complement strand
GGCGCCTGCCGCAAATTAGGAAGACGGCGTCATACATGACAACGGTCCCCGGCAACCATGCCGAGGGCCACCTCCGGGAACAGCTCCGACGCCTAGAGGAAGGCCTACGAAAGAAGGGCATCGCCGAGCCGTTGGTCCGGTCCGAGGTCGGATCCTACGAGGGCGCCATCCGTGCGCACCTCTGGCGGCTTCTGATCGCCGAGGGCGCACCCAGCAATGGGTAAGCGCAAAAAGAACTCCATCACGTCCGGCTTCGTCGTTCACTCGAGGGAGATGAAGGAGTCCATTGCCTGGAGACACCTACCAGACGCAGGCCGGCGCGCGCTCGACCGTCTTGAGCTTGAACACATGAGGCACGGCGGGGCTGATAATGGCCGGCTGCCCTGCACACACAGCGACTTCGCAACAGCCGGCATCCGCCGTGCTTCGGTCGCCCTGGCAATCCGCTACTGCGTCTATCTGGGCTTTGTGAAGGTCTCGGAAATCGGCGGTCGATCAATCTCGAAATTCCGCCGGCCGAACTTGTACCGGCTCACCTACGTGTTCGGGTGCGGCAGCAGTCCGGATCCGACACATGATTGGCGGACGATAGAGACGGCAGAGCAGGCAGAAGCTGCGCTCGCGCAGGCTGAGGCCGAAAAGAACTTCGCGACACAACCCAAGAAGCTCCTCGAAAAACGTGAGGCGGAGCGTCGTGAAAAACAAAAAGCCGGACGCGCCGGTGCGTCCGGGCCGGACGCGGTAGCGCGTCCACGTGCGGC
>NZ_JBKFAL010000087.1:0-803 GCF_053345625.1 Methylobacterium sp. D53M | reverse complement strand
GGCCGTCTGAGCACGACGCTGAACACGATGGTCTCGGGTCTGTCGGACCTTGCGCGGACGAACCGGGCGGCGACGGCGGACCTGAACGCGGCCGCGGCCGAGATCCGCGCCTCGGCGCAGGAGCAGGCGGCCTCGGTCGAGCAGCAGTTCGCCGCCGTGCAGGAGACGGCCGCCACGGTCGACGAGATCACCCACTCGGGCGCGCAGATCTCCAAGCGCGCCACCGAGGTGATCGCCACCGCCCAGGCCACCGCCCAGACCTCGCGCCAGGGCCTGCGCGCGGTGTCCGACACCGCCAAGGCCATGGACGCGATCCGCGAGCAGGCGGAGGCGGTGGCGGGCAACATCGTCAGCCTGTCGGAGAAGACCCAGACGATCGGCGACATCATCGAGACGGTCAACGACATCTCGGAGCGCACGCACCTGCTGGCGCTGAACGCCGCCATCGAGGCGGCCGCGGCCGGGGAGAGCGGGCGCAGCTTCTCGGTGGTGGCCTCGGAGATGAAGCTCCTGGCCGACCAGGCCAAGGCGGCCACGGGGCAGGTGCGGGGGATCCTGGGCGAGATCCAGCGCGGCATCAACACGTCGGTGATGCTGACCGAGGAGGCGGTCAAGCGCGCGGCGGCGGGCAAGACGCGCTCGGACACGACGCAGCGCACGATCGAGGAGATCACCGCGCGGGTGGAGGAGAACGTGCAGACGTTCCAGCAGATCGTGGCCTCGACCAACCAGCAGCAGCTGGGCATCGAGCAGGTGATGGGGGCGCTGCAGAACATCCGCCAGGCCAGCCAGCAGACCGCGGC
>NZ_JBKFAL010000086.1:0-834 GCF_053345625.1 Methylobacterium sp. D53M | reverse complement strand
ACGAGCTCCGCGGTGAGCTGCGGGTCGGGGGAGCGGTCGTTGACGGCGAGCAGGGTGAAGGGGGTGGCCTGGGGCGCCGACAGGCAGGCGTGGAGGGCGCGCAGGGTCTCGCCGCGGCCCTTGTAGACCGGGACGATGACGACGACGCGGGCCTGCGCGATGGGCAGGGCCCGGGGCAGGCGGTCCCACGCGTCGGCGGCCGGGGCCTCCATGGGCGGGTAGGTGCCGAGATCCTCGGGGCAGCCCATCAGCCCGGCGGCCCGGCCGGTGCGCACATAGTGCAGGAACGGCGACTCCCCGGGACCTAGCAGGTGCCCGTAGGTCTCCCGGTAGAACGCGATCGAGAAGGCCTTGCTCGGGTCCCGGCCCTCGTGCTGCCCGTAGGCGACGAAGTGGGCGAGCGGCCCGCCGGGGGCCCCGGCGGCGTCGGGGTTGCGCTTGGCGTAGAAGGCGGCGTCGAAGAACGGCGCGACCGTCCGGGCCTCGTCGGCCAGCGCCGCCTCCCGCGAATCCGGCGTGCCGTAGCGGGGGTGGAAGGCACCGGCCGCGATGTCGGTGCCGTGCATCAGCGCCGTGGCGAGGCGGTGGACGAGGGGCGCGAGGCCCGTCTCGCGCATCCCGGGATGCGCGTCGGCGTAGGCCTGCCCGTCGAAGTCGGGCCTGGGGTTGCGGCCCTTCTTCCAGCCGGTGTCGCAGTAGTCGCGCACCGCGTCCTGCGCCTCGGACAGGCCGTAGCGCGCCCGGTAGAAGCCGTGGTCGAAATGCCCCGCCACCAGCCGCGCCTGCAGGTCCAGGAACGCGTCCCGCTCGAGGGGCTCCTGCCCGATCGCCCCG
>NZ_JBKFAL010000085.1:0-837 GCF_053345625.1 Methylobacterium sp. D53M | reverse complement strand
GGGGGCGATCGGGCAGGAGACCCTCGACCGGGACGCGCTCCTGGACCTGCAGGCGCGGCTGGTGGCGGGGCATTTCGACCACGGCTTCTACCGGGCGCGCTACGGCCTGTCGGAGGCGGAGGACGCGGTGCGCGACTACTGCGACACCGGCTGGCGCAAGGGCCGCAACCCCAGGCCCGATTTCAACGGCTGGGCCTACCGCGCGCACCACCCCTCCGCGGAGGCGACGGGCCTCGCGCCCTTCGTCCACCACCTCGCCCGGGCCCTGCTGCGCGGCGACGACCTCGCGGGCGAGACCTTCGATCCGCGCTACGGCGCGCCGCCGGCCGAGGAGGACGCGGCGCTGTTCGAGCAGGCCCGCCTGATCGAGCCGCTCTTCGACGCGCCCTGGTACGTCAAGCGCTACCCCGACACGCGCGGCTTCGAGAACGGCCCGGCGATCCACTTCCTGTCCCACGGCCAGGAGGAGGACCGCGACCCGAGCAAGACCTTCTCGACCCGCTTCTACCGCCGGGCCTACGGGCACCTGCTGGGTCCCGGGGAGTCGCCGTTCCTGCACTACGTGCGCACCGGCCGGGCCGCCGGGCTGATGGGCTGCCCCGAGGATCTCGGCACCTACCCGCCCATGGAGGCCCCGGCCGCCGACGAATGGGACCGCCTGCCCCGGGCCCTGCCCATCGCGCAGGCCCGCGTCGTCGTCATCGTCCCCGTCTACAAGGGCCGCGGCGAGACCCTGCGCGCCCTCCACGCCTGTCTGTCGGCACCCCAGGCCACCCCCTTCACCCTGCTCGCCGTCAACGACCGCTCCCCCGACCCGCAGCTCACCGCGGAACTGGC
>NZ_JBKFAL010000084.1:0-847 GCF_053345625.1 Methylobacterium sp. D53M | reverse complement strand
TTGAACTGACCGACGCGCAGTGGGAGCAGATCGCCCCGCTGCTGCCTCCGCAGAAGCCGCGCACGGGCCGGCCTGCGGAGGATCACCGGCAAGTCCTCAACGGCATGCTCTGGATCCTGCGCACGGGCGCACCCTGGGAGGATCTACCGGCGCGCTACGGTGCTGTGGGAACGGTGTCGAGCCGGTTCTACCGGTGGCGCAAGGCCGGCGTGTTCGACCGGGTGCTGCGGCGGCTGCAGGCGCAGGCGGACGCGCGCGGCGACCTCGACTGGGATCTGCACTTCGTGGACGCCACGGTGGTGCGCGCCCACCAGCACGCCGCCGGGGCGCGCCGGTCCGGCGCCATCGGGGGGTGAGGCGACCGTCGAAGGCGTGGGCGAAGCGCTCGGGCGCAGCCAGGGCGGCTTCTCGACCAAGCTGCATCTGCGTGCCGAGGGCGGGGGTAAGCCGATCACGGCGGTGCTGACGGCGGGCGAGCGGCACGAGCAGTTTGCGTTGGATGCTCTCATGGACAAGGGCGCGGTGCCACGTCCAGGGCGGGGCCGCCCGCGCCTACGTCCCCGGCGGATGGCAGGCGACCGGGGCTACTCCAGTCCGCCGGCCCGTCGTCGCCTCCGACAACGCCGGGTCGAGCCGGTGATCCCCACCCGCAAGGATCAGCCCCGCCAGCTCGATTTCGACAAAGCCGCCTACCGCGAGCGCAACAAGGTCGAGCGGTTGATCGGCCGGCTCAAGCAGTATCGCCGCATCGCCACCCGCTACGAGAAGCGAGCCGCGAACTACCTCGCCATGGTCACGCTCGGCATGACCATGCTCTGGCTCAGATGACTTTGCAGAGACGCCCTAG
>NZ_JBKFAL010000083.1:0-852 GCF_053345625.1 Methylobacterium sp. D53M | reverse complement strand
TCGTCGGCCTGCACCGGGGCACGCAGCGCTACGTGCCCACGCTATGTGCCCACACTGCCGGCCGACGCGGATGCGCTGACCCGCGCCATCATGGCCCTGGCGTCCGAGTACGGCGCGACAGATACCGCCGTGTCACCGCGCTGCTGCAGGCAGACGGCTGGCCGGTGGGCAACGATCGGGTTCATCCTTCGAGAACCTCAGGATGAGGGCATCTGGCCTCGCGAGGGGCTGAAGGTCCCCCAGGAGCACCGGCCGCGCAGCCGTCTCTGGCTGACCGACGGCTCATGCGTGCAACTACGGCCGCTCTGCGGCAGCCATGTGTGGAGCTTCGACTTCGTGCAGGCGCAGACACATGACGGGCGCAGCTTGCGCATCCTGACGCTGATCGACGAGCACAGTCGCACATGCCTGGCGCTGAAGGTGGCCCGACGCATCAACAGCGTAGGTGTGATCGAGACGCTGGCCGATGCGATGTGCCTGCACGGCATCCCGGAGCACATCCGCTGCGATAACGGCCCCGAGCTGATCTCGAAGGCGCTGCGCCAGTGGGTCGCCAAGACGGGGCCACAGATTCAGTACATCGCACCCGGCTCGCCGTGGGAGAACGTGTACTGTGAGAGCTTCAACGGTAGGCTGCGCGACGAGTGCCTACGCCAAGATATTTTCTACTCGCTGAAGGAGGCGCAGATCGTGATTGGTCTATGGCAATCTACCTACAGCCGCGTCCGACCGCATTCGTCGATTGGCTATCGGCCACCTGCGCCTGTCAGCTTCCCAGATCTGGCCTTCCGGCTCCCCATGGCCGCCGCCATGCAGTAGCCTCCCACTAGCCTCCCACTCGGCTCGGTCCAA
>NZ_JBKFAL010000082.1:0-856 GCF_053345625.1 Methylobacterium sp. D53M | reverse complement strand
GCGCGACCGCGTCGTCGCGGAAGCCGCGGGCATTGAAGATCCGCCGGACGACGCCGGTGCGCTTCGCCTCATTCATCCACGCCGTGACGCAGGCGAGGGCGACCGGTCGGCCCTTCGGGACGGCGACGGCGACCTGCGTCTGCTGGAAGCCGCCCGCCACGATGCGAGAGCCGGGGACCTGCAGGAGCACCGGCCGCAACGTGTCGCGCGAGAGGGCGAAGGCGTCCGCCTGCCCGGCGCGCATGCGCGCGACGGCCTCGGCCACGGACGGGACGGGGCGGGGCTGCGTCCGGGTCAGCGTGCGGGCGGAGGCGCGGAACGTCGTCGTGCCCTCGATCGCCACGACCCGGAGACCCGGTCGGTCCACCTGCGCCACGTCGGTGATGCCCGACCCGGCGCCGACCAGATAGGTGCTCTCCAGGTCGTAGTAGCCCGGCCCGAAAGCGATCACCTGCCGGCGGGTCGCGTCGACCGGCATGAAGCTGACATCGATCGCCGCGGCCTGCAGGGCGTCGGCCGCAGCGCCCGAGTTCGGGAACAGCGTGACGGCCAGCGGCAGACCGACCTCGCGGGCGAGATCCGCGCTCAGATCGGCCGTCACCCCGTCGAGCCCTCCATCGGCCGCGCGGCAGACGAAGATCAGGCCGGCGGACGGAGCCTCGACGAGACCGACCCGGAGCGCGCCGGTCGGGGCCAGTTCGGCCCTCGAGATCGCGTCCTGTGCGTGGCCGGGCAGCGTCAGGAGAGCGGGAAGGGCAGCCGCGGATCACGCCGCCCGCACCGAAGGGCAAGCGGGCGACACGATCCGCCCGAGGGGCAGGGCCGAGCCCCGCTAACGTCTTGAGAAGATTGGCGC
>NZ_JBKFAL010000081.1:0-881 GCF_053345625.1 Methylobacterium sp. D53M | reverse complement strand
AGCGCGATCCAGGCCGGGGCCGAGGTCGCCACGGCCGACGGCGGGATCCTTGCCCGCTACGAGATCATCGACGTCACCCCCTCCGTGGTCGAGGCCCTGCGCGGCCGCCCCCTCGACAGCCTGCTCGCCTCCTTCGGCGACCATCGCCCCTCCTCCGAGCCGGTCATCGGCATCGGCGACATGGTCTCGGTCTCCATCTGGGAGGCCGGATCCGGCGGCCTGTTCTCCGGACCCCTCGTCGCCGACCGCTTCTCCGCCGGATCCAAGTCCGCCCTCATCCCCGAGCAGCCCGTCGGGCGCGACGGCGCCATCTCGGTGCCCTATGCCGGCCGCATCAAGGTCGCCGGCCGCCGCACCCAGGACGTCCAGGCGCTCATCGAGAACGAACTCGCCGGCAAGGCCATCCAGCCCCAGGTGCTGGTCTCGGTCACCCGCCCGATCTCCCAGGCCGTCACCGTCACCGGCGAGGGCGCCGCCGGCGCCCGCCTGCCGCTCTCGGGCCACGGCGACCGCATCCTCGACGTCATCGCCGCCGCCGGCGGCAACCGCGCGCCGGTCAACGAGACCTTCGTGCGGCTCTCGCGCGGGCCGGTGACCGCGACCGTGCCGCTGACCACAGTGGTGTCGAACCCGCGTGAGAACATCTACCTGCGGCCCAACGACGTGCTGACGCTCGTGCGCGACCCGCAGACCTTCATCGCGGTGGGCGCGCTGGGCAACAGCACCGAGCTGCCGTTCCAGGCCGACGGCATCACGCTGGCGCAGGCGCTGGCCAAGGCGCGCGGCCTGTCGGACTTCGCCGCCGACCCGGCCGGGACGTTCATCTTCCGGTTCGAGCCGGCCAGCGTCGTGCGCCGGCTCAGCCCCGGCTCGAAGCTTCT
>NZ_JBKFAL010000080.1:0-924 GCF_053345625.1 Methylobacterium sp. D53M | reverse complement strand
CTAGGGCGTCTCTGCAAACTCATGTGAGCCAGAGCATGGTCATGCCGAGGGTGACCATGGCGAGGTAGTTGGCAGCCCGCTTCTCGTAGCGGGTGGCGATGCGGCGATACTGCTTGAGGCGGTTGATCAGCCGCTCGACCTTGTTGCGCTCGCGGTAGGCGGCCTTGTCAAAGTCGGGCTGACGCGGCTGGTCCTTGCGGCTCGGGATGACCGGCTTGATCCGACGCTGCCTGAGGCGACAACGCGCCGGCGGACTCGAGTAACCCCGGTCCCCTGCCGTCCCCCTGCCGTCCTACGGGGCCGCAGGCGCGGGCGGCCTCGCCCTGAGCGCGGCACCGCGCCCTTGTCCATCAAGGCGTCCAGTGCGAACTGCTCGTGCCTCTCGCCGGCCGTCAGCACCGCCGCGATCGGCTTGCCGCCGCCCTCGGCGCGCAGATGCAGCTTGGTGGAGAACCCGCCCTGGCTGCGCCCGAGCGCTTCGCCCACGCCCTCGACGGTCGCCTCACCCCCCGATGGCGCCGGACCGGCGTGCCCCGGCGGCGTGCTGGTGGGCGCGCACCACCGTGGCGTCCACGAAGTGCAGATCCCAGTCCAGGGCGCCGCGGGCGTCCGCCTGCGCCTGCAGGCGCTGCAGCAGCCGGTCGAACACGCCGGCCTTGCGCCAGTGGTAGAACCGGCTCGACACGGTTCCGACCGCCCCGTAGCGGGCCGGCAGGTCCTCCCAGGGAGCACCGGTACGCAGGATCCAGAGCATGCCGTTGAGCACTTGGCGGTGATCCTCGGCGGGCCGGCCCATGCGCGGCTTCTGCGCAGGCAGCAGCGGGGCGACCTGCTCCCACTGCGCGTCAGTCAGTTCAACGCGTCGCATCAGGCCCACATGGGGCCGATCCCGCGGCCTGTGAACCCTTTGCAGAGACGCCCTAG
>NZ_JBKFAL010000009.1:0-186756 GCF_053345625.1 Methylobacterium sp. D53M | reverse complement strand
TCTCGGCCTGCCGGAGCCGGAGCCGGCCCCGGTCGCCGCCTGAGCGCCGGCCGAATTGCCGGATCCCGTCACGGGCCCTAGCTTCCCTCGGCACAGCGGAGGCGCCCGCGATGATCGATCTCTACGCCTGGAACACCCCCAACGGCCGGAAGATCAGCGTGGCGCTGGAGGAGATGGCGCTGCCCTACCGGGTCATCCCGGTCGACATCACGCAAGGGGCGCAGCACGCGCCGGACTTCCTGGCGATCAGCCCGAACAACCGCATCCCCGCCATCGTCGATCCGGACGGGCCGGACGGGTCCCCGATCCCGGTGTTCGAGTCCGGGGCGATCCTGCTCTACCTCGCCGAGAAGACCGGCCGCTTCCTGCCCGAGGACCGGCGGCAGCGCGTCGCCGCCCTGGAATGGCTGATGTGGCAGATGGGCGGCTTCGGGCCGATGCCCGGCCAGGTCCACCACTTCCTGTCCGTCGCGGAGGCCGACCGCGCCTACGGGCTCGCCCGCTACAGCAAGGAGACGCACCGGCTCTACGGCGTGCTGGACCGGCGCCTCGCGCAGGTCGCGTACGTCGCGGGGCCGCTCTCGGTGGCGGATTTCGCGATCCTCGGCTGGGCGTGGCGCCACGAGCGCCACCAGGTCGACCTCGCCGACTACCCGCAGGTCCGGCGCTGGTACGACCGGATGATGGAGCGCCCCGCCGTGCAGCGGGGCTTCGCCGTCCCGCTGAGCTGAGGCGGGGCGCCCCCTGGTCCGGCGTTTGCGACGCCGGGATCCACCGTTCGGGGAGTGACGATGAGGCGACGCACCTTCCTGGCCGCGGGGGCCGCGGCCCTGGCGGCCCCCTCCGTCGGGCGGGCGCAGGGCGCCCGGGTCCTGCGCATGGTCCCCCAGGCGAACGTCACCTCCATCGATCCGATCTGGACGACGGCGATCGTGACCCGCAACCACGCCTACGTGGTCTACGACACGCTGTTCGGCCTCGACGCCGACCTGCGGCCGCAGCCGCAGATGGCAGCCGGCCTCAAGGTCGAGCAGGACGGGCGCCGGGTGACGATCCCCCTGCGCGCGGGCCTGCGCTTCCACGACGGCACGCCGGTCCTGGCGCGGGACTGCGTCGCCAGCATCCGGCGCTGGGCGGCGCGCAACGGCTTCGGCCAGACCCTGATGGCCGCCACTGACGAGCTCGCCCACGACGGCGACACCGACATCGTGTTCCGGCTGAAGGCACCGTTCCCGCTCCTGCCGCAGGCGCTGGCGAGCGTCAGCCAGCCGGCCTTCGTCATGCCCGAGCGGGTCGCCCAGACCGACCCGTACAAGCAGATCACCGACGCCACCGGCTCCGGGCCGTTCCGCTGGAAGGCCGACGAGTTCAACTCGGGCAGCCTGATGGTCTACGAGCGCCACCCCGGCTACGTGCCGGCGCCCGGCACGCCGAGCCTGACGGCCGGCGGCAAGGTCGCCCATTTCGACCGGATCGAGTGGCGGATCATCGCCGACGGCGCCACCGCGGCGGCGGCCCTGCAGAACGGCGAGATCGACTGGTACGAGCAGCCGCCGCCCGAGCTCCAGCAGCTGCTCGCTCGCAACCGCGACATCGTGGTGGAGGGCCTCGACCGGCTCACCAACCCGGCGATCCTGCGGATGAACCACCTGCAGCCGCCTTTCGACGACGTCGCGGTGCGCCGGGCGGTGCTGCCGGCGATCGTCCAGAGCGACTTCATGGCGGCGATCGTCGGCGACGATCCCGGGGCCTACGACGACCGCTGCGGGATCTTCACGCCCGGCACACCGATGGCGAGCCAGGTCGGCCTGGAGGCGCTCACCGGGCCGCGCAGCCTGGAGGCGGCCCGCGCGGCGCTCAGGGCCTCGGGCTACGACGGCGCGAAGATCCGGCTGATCGGCCCCACGGACCTGCTGGCGCCCGCGGCGCTGACCCAGGTCGCGGCCGACCTGCTCCCCCGGATCGGCTTCAACGTCGACCTGGCCCTGAGCGACTGGGGCACGGTGATCCAGCGGCGCGTCTCCCGCGAGCCCGTCGAGAAGGGCGGCTGGTCGGTGCTGCTCACCACCTTCTCGTCCTTCGACAACGCCGACCCCGCCGCCCTGCAGCCGCTCCGGGCCAGCGGGCCGAACGCGTGGTTCGGCTGGCCGTCGGTGCCGCGGCTGGAGGCGCTCCGGACCGCGTGGTTCGCGGCCTCCGACGCGGAGGCGCGCCGGGCGATCTGCGCCGACATGCAGCGGATCGCCCTCGAGGAGGTCGTGTTCGTGCCGGTCGGCTCCTACCGCTCGATGACGTCCTACCGGCGCGACCTCACGGGCCGCCTCCCGGGCTTCCCGATCCTCTGGAACCTCCGGCGCGCCTGAGGGCGCGGCTCCGCCTCGCGCCGGGGCCGCCTCAGGCCCTCCGGCGCACCGTGCCGGCCTCTGCCGCTGCCTCTGCCGCTACCTTCGCTTCCGCCGCGCCCTCGCGCTCCAGCCGCTCCAGCAGGTCGCCGAGGGGCATCGGGCGGCCGATGTGGTAGCCCTGGGCGTAGCGGCTGCCGTGCCGCCGCGCCACGTCGAGCTGCGCCTCCGTCTCGATCCCCTCGACGATCCCGTCGAGGCCGAGGTTGCGGCACAGGTCCAGGATCGTGGAGACGAGGCTGCAGCCCCGGTCGGTGTCGATGTCGGCCATGAAGCCGCGGTCGATCTTGATCTTGTCCAGCGGCAGGCGGTGGACGTAGCCCAGGCTGGAATAGCCGGTCCCGAAATCGTCGAGCGCGATCTTGATGCCCAGGCTGCGCAGGGTGGTGATGGCCGCCTTGGCGTGGTCGAAGTCGCGCATCAGGGCGGTCTCGGTCAGCTCGAGCGTCAGGCGGCGCGGGTCGATGCCGCTGCCCCGCACCGCCGCCAGGATCGACAGGACGGTCTCGGGCGAGGCGAGGTCGTGGGCGGACAGGTTGAAGGACAGGCCGGTCCCGGGCGGGAGCTGCGCGCAGTCGGTGAGCGCCTTGCGCAGGAGCAGCAGCGTCACCGTGTGGATCATGCCGCCGCGCTCGGCGGCCGCGATGAACCGGTCCGGCGCGACGCGGCCCAGCGTCGGGCTCGTCCAGCGCGCCAGACCCTCCACGAAGGCGGTCCGCCCCGTGGCGAGGTCGAGGACCGGCTGGTAGTGCAGCACCATCTCGGCGGCGAGGTCCGCCGTCCGCAAGGCCGTCTCCACCGCCTGCTCGGCGCGGATCGCGTCCTTGTGCTCCTGCGAGAACAGTGTCGTCGCGCCGCGCCGCTGCTCCTTGGAGTGGTAGAGCGCGTAATCGGCGCGGTCGAACAGGGCGTCGGCGTCGTGCGAGACCCGGCAGGGCAGGGCGAGCCCGCCCGAGCAGCCGGTGACGACCTGGATGTCGCCGATCCGGATCGGCCGCTGCAGCGCCGTGCAGACGCCGTCGCAGAAGGCGAGCGCCGCCGCGGCCGAAGCCGGCGCGCGCAGGATCACGCCGAACTCGTCGCCCCCCAGCCGCGTCACCACCACGTCCGCCCCCGCGAAGGCCGCGAGGCGCCGGCCAGCCTCCGCCAGGACGCGGTCGCCGACATTGTGCCCGTAGGTGTCGTTGATCGGCTTGAACCGGTCGAGATCGAAGATCGCCAGGGCGAAGGCCATGTCCGCCCCGGAGGACGACCGGAGCGCCTCGTCGAGCTTCTGGAAGAAGTAGCGCCGGTTGGGGAGGCCGGTCAGGCTGTCGGTCTGGGCGAGGCGTGCGTTCTCCTCCGAGAGCCGGCTCGCCACGGCCTGGGACGCGACGAGGGCGACGAAGGCCCGGTAGTTGGTGTTGAGGATGCGGACCATCACGGCCGTGACGAAGGCCGTATTGGCCGCGATGGCGAGGAACACGTGGTTCCCGCTCGTCACGCAGCAGAACAGGAACACGCCCATGACGATGCCGGTGACCAGGAAGGCCGCCAGCGGCAGGTAGGTCAGGCAGAAGATGCAGGCGATCACCGTGACGGCCACGAAGATCGCGACGTGGCCCTGCTCGTAGGGGCCGCCGAACGTGTTCAGGACCATCGCCCAGATCACGAAGGCGACGGAGAAGAAGACCGTCAGCACCGTCGTCCGCCGCAGGTGGCGGGCGGCCTGCGCCTCGTTCAGGGTCTCGGGCCTCAAGCGCCACCAGTGGATCGCGCGCAGGAGGCACAGCGCGATCACGGTCCCCGGGATGCCGAGGGTCAGGTAGGCGGGCGCCAGACCGTAATGCGTCACCGCGAGGGCGCCGGCATTGACCGAGAGCAGTCCGTAGAGGGACGGGATATGCTTCTGCAGTTCCGCGAGCTGACGCATGGCCGTCAGACCCGGGGCGGATGCGGTCGACCTCCCGATCAATATCGAGAAAGGATATTTCGGACGGTTCATCGAAGCTGCGTCTGAGAGATTGCCATATTATTATACTCCTAACATTAAAGAGATATTTAAGCCGCGAGCTGTCACGGCGGTCGTCCACGGCTCTATTCCCCGCGCCGGAGCGCCGCATCGCGGCGCTCGGGAGACAATCCGCCGGGCGGGCGAGCCGACGATTTACCGATTCCGTCCCAAGTTGAGCGGGAAGTGACCCGGTTCGACTTGTATCGAGGATCGTACAACTGCCTCGCTGCTCCATCTGCTCTTCCAGGGACTGGTGGATGGAGGTCGGCCGGCCGCCTCGCGTGCCGTCGGCGCCGATTGCCCGGACAGGACATCCCGGCGATGATCGTCGTCGCGGCCGCGGCCGCGGGGCTCAGGAGAGGCCGATGAGAATCCGTGTCCGCGTCGCCCGGCTGGCGATCCTCGTCGGCGGGCTGCTCGTGGCCGCCGCGCCCGCGCAGGCCGAGACGATCGACGTGACCTTCGCCTGTCCGAACGGTCGGACGCTGGCCGTCACCTTCCTGAACGCCGCGGGGCCGGAGCGGGCGGTTGTCCGGCCGGACAACGGCGCCGCCGTCACCCTGCCGGTGCAGCTCAGCGGGTCGGGGTTCCGCTACGCCGACGCCACGCACGAGCTGCGGGGCAAGGGGCGGTCGGTCACGTGGACCGACGGCGCCGGCACGCCGGTCACCTGCACCGACCGGACGCCGGCCGACGCCAAGCCGCGCTAGGCTGCTCGGGGCGCGTGCCGGACCCTGGCCCGGCAGCGCCGGACCCGCTAGGAACCGCCCGTCCCGGAGATTGAGGCGTCGGCGTCCCGCCGCGCGTCGCCCGCGACGCGGAGACGTTCCTTGCCCTCGCCCGCGCCCCCGTCGCGCTTCGACGCCGTCCTCCTCGACCTCGACGGCACCCTCGTCGACAGCCTGGCCGATCTCCGGACGGCCCTGAACGCCACGCTGGCGCGGGAGGGTCTGCCGCCGGTCGGGACCGCCGCGATGCGGGCCATGGTGGGCGACGGCGCGGTGGCGCTGCTGCGGCGCGCCCTGCGGGCCTCGGGCGGCGATCCGGAGCGGGCGCCGGACCTGCTGCCGGCCTTCCTGGCCGTGTACGAGCCGCTCGCGGCCGCCGGCACCGCCCTGTTCCCCAACGCCGCCGCGGCGGTCCGCGACCTCCGGGCGGCGGGCTACGCGCTGGCGATCGTCACCAACAAGCCGGCCCGCGCCACCGGCCTGATCCTCGACGCGGTGGGGCTGGCGCCGCTGATCGACACGGTCGTGGGCGGCGACACGCTGCCCGAGCGCAAGCCCGATCCCGCGCCGCTGCGGGAGGCCCTGCGTCGCCTGCGGGTCGAGCCCGGGCGGGCCGTCATGGTCGGCGACATGCACCACGACATCGCGGCGGCCCGCGCCGCCGGCACCGCCGCCATCCTGGCCCGCTACGGCTACGGGCGCCCGGTCGACGCGCGGACCGCCGACGCCGTCCTCGACGACATCGGCGGCCTGCGGGCGATGATCGGCGCGCTGCCCGCGGGCGGCACCCCGGCCTCCTAGGGGGCTCCTAGCGGCTTGCCGCGAGGTCGAGGCGGGCGGGGGCGCCCGGTGCCCGGGCCTGCCGCTCGAGGACGGCGCGGGCGCTGTCGGCGAGGACGAGCCACGCGCCGGCCATGAGGGTGACGTCCTTGAGGACGAGGCGCCCGGCGCCCGAGAGGTAGGGGAAGCCGTGCTCGGCGTCGCCGAGCGCGGCGACCCAGGCCTCGGGGGTGGTCACGAGGAACGACAGGGTCACCACCGGGGTGAGGAAGGCCAGCACCGCGCCGGCCAGACCCAGCCGCCGCGACACGAGCCCGACGAGGACGAGCAGGCCGATCAGCAGCTCGACCGTGCCGAGGCCGCGGGAGAACGCGTAGGTGTGGTTGGCCGTCTGCCACGCGCGGGCGGCGAGGTTGAGCTCGCCCTCGTGGGTGAGGTGCTGCGCGTACTGGTCGGGGTGGGCGTAGAAGAACGCCATCACCGGGCTGTTGGCGACGAAGGGCGTGATGCTGTCGGCCTCGTAGGGCACGAACTTGAGCGCGCCGATCCAGAGGAAGATGACCGCGATGGCGACCCGCATGGCCTGGAGGCCGAGGCGGTTCGAGCCCGGCCCGGAGACGAGGCCGAGAACGCGGCGAACCTGCGTGTTCATGGCACGATTCCTTGCTCAATCGGATGGGGGGAGGGGCTACGCCTCGGCGGAGGCCGCGAAGGCGTCGAGCGCGCGGGTCGCGTAGACGACCGCGGCACCGGCATTGAGGCTGGTGGCGACCCCGAGGGCCTCGGCCAGCTCGGCCTCGGTGGCGCCGAGCTTGCGGGCGGCGTCGGTGTGGACCGTGATACAGCCGTCGCAGCGCAGGGAGATCGCCACCGCCACCGCGATCAGCTCACGGGTCTTGGCGTCGAGCTGGCCGGTCTTCTGGCCCGCCGTGCTGAGGGTGCCGTAGCCCCGCACCGTGTCGGGGCTGAGCTTGGCGAAGTGTCCGACGCCGGCGGTGACCTGCTGGCGGTAGCTGTTCCAATCGATCATGTGCATGACGACCTCCTTCGTGATGACGAGGAAGGTAGTCGGGGCCGGCCGCGCCCTCGATGACCGCGCGGCGCAGGCCGATGACCGGGCGGATCAAACCGCCTGCGGGGGCGCCTCGGCCTGCCGCG
The DNA here is from genome assembly GCF_053345625.1 of Methylobacterium sp. D53M. Taxonomy (NCBI): domain Bacteria; kingdom Pseudomonadati; phylum Pseudomonadota; class Alphaproteobacteria; order Hyphomicrobiales; family Methylobacteriaceae; genus Methylobacterium; species Methylobacterium sp. D53M. The sequence goes on along the minus strand of NZ_JBKFAL010000009.1, from coordinate 179,695 downwards.
CCTGTCCGGGGCGGATCCCGTACTTGCGCAGGAACGCCCGGCTGAGCGCGGGCGCGGACTGGTAGCCGACCTCCGCGGCGAGACGGTCCAGCGGGACCGTCTCGGTGCGCAGGCGGTGATGGGCGAGCCCGAGCCGCAGGTCGGTGAGGAATTCCAGCGGGGCGACGCCCGCGGCGGCGCGGAAGGCGCGCACGAGGCTCGCCCGCGACGCGGCGGCCGTCGCGGCCAGTTCGTCAAGCGTCCAGGGATGCACCGGGTCGCGCACCATCGCGAGCACCGCCCGGGCGGTGAGCGGCTGCCCCAGGAGGCGCAGCAGGCCCTCGGCCGGGGCCGACGCCTCGAGATGCGCGCGGAGCATCATCATGAACAGCGCGCTCGCGAGGTTCTCGGCGACCGCGACCGACCCGGCGCGGAGGTCGTTCAGCTCCTCGCGGATGCCCGCCAGGAGCGGCGCGAACCGGGTGGCCAGGGGCTCGGTGCCGACGCTCAGGACGAGGAGGTCGGGCAGGGCGGTCACGATCAGGGTCTGGGGCGCCGCCTCGAAGGCCAGGCGGCCGCAGATCAGCTCGACGTCCGGCTCGGCCCCGACGGTGGTCTTGAACCGCAGATCGTGCGCGTGGCGGACCGCGACGGGCAGGGGCGTCGACGGCGGCGGCCCCGCGCCGTGGAACAGGTGCGCGTCGCCGCGCGGCAGGAGCAGGATGTCCCCGGCCGCGACCTGCAGCGGCGCGCCCCCGGGCCGCCGCAGCGTGGCGCGGCCGCGCGTCACGAGGTGGAAATAGGCCTGCCGCGTCGGCTCCGGCGCGTGCGGGGCGGCCCAGGCGCCGCCGAACCGGCAGACGTCGTCCAGGTGCGGCCGCACGCGCAGCAGCGGCGCGAGGCCGCTCAGCGGATCGTCGATCCCGGCGGTTCCGTGTGCGTCCGCGCGGCGCCCGATCGGTCCGGCCATGCTCCCCGCGCTCCGGAATGCCCTCCGGGCCCGGCATAAGGGCGCGCGGCGGCCTCGACCAGGGGGTGTTCGTCCGCCGCGCCGGTTCAGGCCGCCGCGATGGCCTTCTCGACGAAGGCGGTCACGCCGGCGATGTAGCGCTGGATCGGGATCCCGCGCTTCCGGTGCTTGGCCCGCTTCACGTACCAGTCCTGCAGGAGCGGTTTGATCAGCGCGGCGGTGAGGTCGACGTCGGCGACCGCGAAGACGCCCGCCGCCGCGCCGCGGGCGAGGACTTCGGCGAAGATGCGCTCCGTGGCGGCCTCGCTCTCCGTCGCCATCGTCCGGGCGGGGGCCGGGAAGCCCTTCGCCTCCATGAACGCGAAGACGAACCAGGGCTGCATCGCCTCGGTCAGGCGGATATGGGTCTCGATCAGCCAGCGCAGATGCGCGGCCGGATCCGCCGCGAGCCCCGCCGGGGCCTGCCGCAGGACCGCCTCGGCCGTCTCGGCCACCTCGGTGAGGATCATCACCAGCAGCGTGTTCTTGTTGTCGAAGTACGAGTAGAGCCCGCCCATGCTGAGCCCCGAGGCCCGGGCGAGGTCGCGCAGGCTCGTCTCGTGGAAGCCCTGCCGGCTCGACAGCTTCAGCACCGCCTCGATGATCCGCGCGAGGTTGGCGACGGCGACATGGTCCTTCCGGACGCTGATCCGGTCCCGGTGCCGCGCCAGGATCCGCGCGCAGATCGCCTCGGTGGCGTAGGCGTCCTTCACCGGAAGGTGCGCCGGAAAGTTCGCCGGAAGAGCGTCTGCGGGGCTCATCGATCCATCGTCGCTCCGTCGTCGCACCGTCGTCGCACCGTCGTCGTTTCGTCGTCGCGCCAGCCCGCGGTGGCCACGACCGGGAGCGGCTCCCGAGGTCTAGTCCGTTGCCAGGCGCGAATCCAGGCGATAAAAAGCGAGCGCTCGCTCGATTTTCGTCGTCGACACCGACCCAGGAGGTGGGCCCGTGGATTTCACCATCTCCCCGCGCGTCGAGGATTACCGCGCCCGGATCGCGGCCTTCGTGGACGCGCACATCCTGCCGCTGGAGGCGGATCCGGCGGCCTATGACGGCCACGGCAACATCAGCCTCACCGAGCTGACGCGGCTGCGCGGACTCGCCCGCGCAGAGGGCCTGTGGTGCCTGCAATTGCGGCCCGAGACTGGCGGCGCCGGGCTCGACAAGGTCGGCATGGCGGTCTGCTACGAGGCCATGAACCGCTCGATCTTCGGCCCGGTCGTGTTCAACTCGGCCGCGCCCGACGACGGCAACATGATGGTGCTGGAGAAGGTCGCGACCCCCGACCAGAAGGCGCGCTGGCTCGCGCCGATCGTGGACGGGCGCGTCCGCTCGGCCTTCGCCATGACCGAGCCGCATCCCGGCGGCGGCTCCGATCCCGGCATGATCCAGACCCGGGCCGAGCGGCGGGGGGACGGCTACGTGGTCACCGGCCGCAAGTGGTACATCACCGGCGCCGAGGAGGCCGAGCACTTCATCCTGATGGCGCGCACCTCCGACGACGCGCGGAAAGGGCTGACCGCCTTCCTGTTCCACCGGGACCAGCCCGGCTGGCGGATCCTGCGCCGCATCCCGATCATGGGGCCGGAGGAGCACGGCGGCCATTGCGAGCTGCTGTTCGAGGGCCTGGAGATCCCGGCCGAGAACGTCCTGATGAACGAGGGCGACGGCCTGAAGCTCACCCAGATCCGCCTCGGGCCGGCGCGGCTGACCCACTGCATGCGCTGGCTCGGCCTGTCGAAGCGCTGCGTCGAGATCGCCCGGGCCTACGCGGCCGAGCGGCACGGCTTCGGGATCCGGCTGGCCGACCGGGAGAGCATCCAGCTGATGCTGGGCGACCTCGCCATGCGGATCGAGATCGGGCGCCTCCTGGTGATGAAGGCCGCCTGGGCCCTCGACCGGGGCAGCTTCGCCCGCAAGGAGGTGTCGATGGCCAAGGTCCACGTGGCCAACCTCCTGCACGCGGCCGCCGACACGGCGATCCAGATCAACGGTGCGCGGGGCTACTCCACCGACACGCCCCTCGAGTGGATCTACCGCTACGCCCGGCAGGCGCGCCTCGTGGACGGGGCCGACGAGGTCCACAAGATGGTCCTGAACCGCAATCTCGAGGCCGAGGGCGACGCCTTCTGGTCGTGGGACGTCGGGGCCTGAGCGTCGGGGCCTGAGCGGGGCCGACACCGTCCGTCCGCCGCGCGGGGCGCGTCGGCAGACCGAGCCAGACAGGGAAGCCGAGAGGAAGCCGAGAGTATGACCGAGGTCGTGATCACAGGCGCGGTGCGCACCGCGATCGGCACGTTCGGCGGCGCGCTGGCCGGCACGCCGCCCTCCGTCCTCGCCGCACGCTGCGTCGCGGAGGCGCTGCGCCGCGCCGGGACCGCGCCCGAGGCGGTCGGGCACGTGGTCCTCGGCAACGTCATCCCGACCGAGCCCCGGGACGCCTACATCGCCCGCGTCGCGGCGATGGAGGGCGGGATTCCCGCGGAGGTGCCGGCCATGACGGTCAACCGCCTCTGCGGCAGCGGCCTGCAGGCGATCGTCTCGGCCGCGCAGTCCATCCTGCTCGGCGACGCCGAGACGGCCGTGGCCGGCGGCACCGAGAGCATGAGCCGCGCCCCCCACCTGCTGACCACCGGGCGGACCGGGTCGCGCATGGGCGACGCGGTGCTGGTCGACTACATGCTCGGCGCGCTGACCGACCCGTTCGGCAACGGCCACATGGGCGTCACCGCCGAGAACGTGGCCGCGCGCTACGCCGTCCCCCGCGACGCGCAGGACGCCTTCGCGGCCGAGAGCCAGGCCCGCGCCGCGCGGGCGATCCGCGAGGGCCGGTTCCGCGACCAGATCCTGCCGATCGAGGTCCAGCGCAAGCGCGAGACGGTGGCCTTCGACACCGACGAGCACCCGAAGGCCACGACCGCCGAGGACCTCGCCAAGCTGCGCCCGGCCTTCTCCAAGACCGGCAGTGTCACGGCCGGCAACGCCTCGGGGCTGAACGACGGCGCGGCGGCCCTCGTCCTGTCGAGCGCCGCGCGGGCCGCGCGCGACGGCGCGACGCCGCTCGCACGGATCGTCGGCTACGCCCACGCCGGCGTGGACCCGTCCGAGATGGGCATGGGCCCGGTGCCGGCGGTGGGGCGGCTGCTGGAGCGGACCGGCCTGCGGGCGGCGGATTTCGACGTCGTCGAGTCGAACGAGGCCTTCGCGGCGCAGGCCTGCGCGGTCTCCCGCGCCCTCGACCTCGATCCCGACAGGGTCAACCCGAACGGCGGCGCCATCGCCCTCGGCCACCCGATCGGCGCCACGGGGGCGATCATCACCGTCAAAGCCCTCTACGAGCTGGCCCGGACCGGCGGCCGCTACGGGCTCGTGACCATGTGCATCGGCGGCGGCCAGGGGATCGCCATGGCCCTCGAGCGCGTCCCGTGACGCGGCCCTGAGGCACCATGCTGGACGCGGATCAGAGGACGGCGCTCTGCGCCTGGATCGGCCGGACCCTGGGGGCCGGGTCGGTCGCGCTCGACGACGCCCGGCCGCTGACCGGCGGCTCGATCCAGGAGAACTGGATGCTGTCGTGCCGGGTCGACGGCGCGCCCCGGAGCTTCGTCCTGCGCAAGGACGCGGCCGCCACCATCGCGTCGAGCCGCTCGCGGGCGGAGGAGTTCCGGATCCTGCGCGCCGCCTTCGCGGCCGGCGTGCGGGTGCCGGAGCCGGTCGGCTTCTGCGCGGATCCGGGGGTGGTTGGGGCGCCCTTCGCGCTGATGGGCCTCGTCTCCGGGGTCGGGCTGGGGCCGCGGGTGGTCAAGGACACGAGCCTCGGCGGCGACCGCGCGGCCTTGGCCGAGCGGCTCGGCCGCGAGCTCGCCCGGACGCACGGCATCCTGCCGGTGGCCGGCCCGGGAGCCGCTCCGGCCGGCGACCTCGCCTTCCTCGGCGCGCCCGAGCCGGAGCCGGCCCTGGCCGAGATCCGCGCGCTCCGGGCGAGTCTCGACGGGATCGGCGCCGCGCGCCCGGCCCTCGAATGGGGCCTGCGCTGGGCCGAGCTCCACGCGCCGCCCTGTCCCGGGCCGGTCCTGGTCCACCGCGACTTCCGCACCGGCAACTACATGGTCGATGCCGAGGGTCTGACGGCGATCCTCGACTGGGAATTCGCCGGCTGGGGCGACCCGGCCCAGGATATCGGCTGGTTCTGCGCCGCCTGCTGGCGCTTCGGCCGGCCCGACCTGGAGGCCGGCGGCATCGCCCCGCGGGCCGCCTTCTACCGCGGCTACGAGGCCGAGAGCGGGCGCGCGATCGAGCCGGAGGCGGTGCGCTACTGGGAGGTCATGGCGCATCTGCGCTGGGCGGTGATCGCCCTGGAGCAGGGCCACCGCCACGTCTCCGGTCAGGAGACGTCGCTGGAGCTGGCGCTGACCGGCCGGATGGTCCCCGAACTCGAGGCCGCGATCCTGCGCGAGACCGCGCCCGAGCGGTGGGGAGCCCGATGAGCGAATCCTTCCCGGACGCGCCCGCGGGCGCCGCCCTCCTGTCGGTCGCCCGGCAGAGCCTCCTCGACGAGGTCGCGCCGGCCCTGTCGGGGCGCCAGCGCTACGTCCTGCTGATGGCCGCCAACGCGATGGGCGTGGTCATGCGGGAGCTCGCGCAGGCGGGCGCGGCGGCCGGGGCCTGGGAGCGGGCGCTGGGCGGCGCCGGATCGCCGGCCGAGCTGGTCGCGGCGCTCCGCGCCGGCCGGGGCGACGGGGACGCGGCGCTCCACGCCGCGCTCGTCGAGACGACACGGATCGCCGCCGGCATCTGGAAGGCCCCGGGCTAGCGATCCCGGGGTCCAGATCCGGGCGTCAGTAGGTGCGGCCGGTGCCCCGGCGCCGGTCGTAGCGGCGCCCGAGATAGGCGATGAGCTTCGGCACGATGAAGGCCGTCAGGAGCTTGCGCAGCATCGGTAAACCCTCCGTCAGCGGGTGCGGCGGACGAGCCATCCCGCCGCGAAAGCGACGGCGGCCAGGCCCAGCAGGGTGTTGGTGCGGTTGGCGTCGGCCGTGCGGATCGCCTGCCGGCCGTAATCCGCGCCGCGGCGGCGCACGGCCCGGGCCCGGTCGCGGCCCTCGTCGATCAGGTGGTCGGCCCGTCTCCGGGCGGCCTCGGCCAGGTGGCGGCCGTCCTCCGCCAGGTCCTCGGCGAGGTCCTCGGCCCGATCGCGGGCGCGGCCGTAGGCGTACTGGGCCCCGCCGGCCACCTGATTGACGGCGCCGCGCACCTGGCGGGCCGGGTCGCCGGTCAGGCCGCCCAGGGCGGTCTGGGCGCGGCCCTTGAGATGGCGGGACGCGCCGCGGATCTGGTCGCGGTTCATGCAGCTCTCCTGTTCTCGGGGGGATGGAGCCCCGTCTCGGGGCGGCGGCGCCGGTGTGCCGACGCCGCCGTGTCGGGATCAGTGCTTGCCGGTGACCTTGTCGGCGAGGTTCTTGGCGCCGTCCTTGACGTCGCCGACGGTCTTCTGCGCCTCGCCCTTCAGCTCCTGCGCCTTGCCCTCGGCCACCAGCTTGTCGTTGCCCGTCGCCTTGCCGGCCGCCTGCTTGACGTTGCCCACCGCCTCGTTGGCCAGGCCCTTGATCTTGTCGGTCGTGCTGCTCATCGCGTGTGCTCCTGCTTCGCTGGTGAGGCCGGTCTCCCCGGCCGGTGGTGGCCCCCGCGATCGACGCGGGGGCCGGTGAAGGTGTCAGAGGGAGGTGTCAGACGCGCCGGGTCTCGTAGGCGCCGAGCAGGGTCGCGGGCTTGGGAGCGCCCATCCGGCCGCCGACATACGCCGCCAGCGCACCCAGGATCAGCGCCAGCGCGGCGTAGAACGCGCCCTGCGTGGCCGCCGACTTCGCCGTCACGGCAGCGGCCTCGGCCTTCTGCTTGGCGCTGGCCACCGCCTGCTCGTACTGCTTCTGGTAGTCGTCGATCTGCGCCTTGGCCTGATCCGGCGTGATGCCCTGCGCCTTGGCCAGGGCGTCGGCGGCGCGGGTCTTGGCCTGCTCCTTCTGGGCCGGGTCACCGGTCAGGACGGCCTTCACCGCCGCCACGGCCGCGTCCTTGGCGGCCTGCGGGTCCTGGCCGGCGGCCTGCTGGCGGACCTTGTCCTCGATGCCGTCGAGCGGGTTCGAGATCTTCGACAGCGACGGCGCCGCCGCCTGGGCGGCGGTCTGCACCGTGCCGCCGACGAGGTTGCCGGCGCCGCCGAGCGCGCTCGAGACCGTGCCGAGCGTGCCGCCGACCAGGCCGCTGGCGGCCGAGGTCAGCATGTACAGCACCACCAGGGTGGTGACCGCCCAGGAGACCAGCCCGTGCAGGGCGGCCGCACCCGGAAGGGCCTTGCCCGAGAGCCGCCCGGCGATGAGGCCGCCCGCCAGCGAGGCGACGAGGCCCGAGGCGACGAACCACGCGCCCGCGCCCATGGAGACGGTGGAGGCGGAGGGATTGTCGGCGGCGGTCGTGCCGACCGAGGCCAGCCCGACGCCGACGCCGACGAGGTTGATGATCACCTGGGTGACCAGCGCGGTCACGGCGCCGGCGAAGATGGCGCCCCAGGAGACTTGGTTGAGCAGGACGGCGCGCGTGTCGGCGTGCGCGTCCGGCGCGAGGGGCGTTGCAACGGTCTGGATGGTGGTCACGCTGTCACTCCGGTGGTGGATCGCTGAAATTCGTGGGGCCGCCGGCCCCCGGAAGGCCCGGAAGGCCCGGGGGCTGCCGGGACGCGGCTCAGTCGCGGCTCAGTCGCGGCTCAGTCGCGGCGGGCGCTGACGAGCAGGCCGAGGCCGAAGCCCGCGATGCCGGCGATGAGCAGGGCGGCGAGCGGGTACTCGGCGACCTGCTGGCCGACCTCGCGGGTGCCGCGGCGCAGGGCGTGGCTGCCGCGCGCGTAGGCGTCCTCGGCGTAGTCGTACGCCTCCTCGGCGGCGTGGCGGACGCCGCGCTCGGCGCGGGCGTACTGGTCCTGCGCGGCGCCCTGGGCGCGGCGGGCGCGGGCCTCGACGTCGTCGGCCCCGAGATCGTCGACGGCGTCGCGGACCCGACCACCGAGGTCGCGGGCCGCGTCGGCCACGTGGTCGGCCGCGTCGCGCACGGTGTCCTTGGCCTGGCCGTAGAGGGTCTCGGCCTGTCCGGCGGCCTCGCGGGCGCGGCCCTCGACCGAGTCCCGCCGCGAGCCGGTCAGGTCGCCGAACGCGCCCTGCACCTTGCCGCCGAGTTCCCGGGCCGCGCCCGTGATCCGATTGGTATCGACCATGTCGTTCTCCTTCGTCGTCGCGTCGGCGACCGCCTCCGCGATCGCGCTCGTGGTGGGGGCGCCTTACCGTGAGGCGCCGGGTGACGTCCGTCAGCGCGGGCCGGAGCCCGCGGGCCCGGAGCCGGCCTTCGATCCGGGCGCGTCGCGCTTCTGGCGCCGGCCCTCGGTCTCCGTCCGGGCATCGCCGGTCAGCTTGCCGATGGCCTCCTTCACCGAGCCCTTGAGGTGCTCGGCGGACGGTGTCTTCCTGTCTTCGGTCATGGGCGCCTCGTCATGCGTGAGAAAACCCTTGCCGACCGGAAGATGTACGCCGGGCGTGCCGGATCAATGGTTTGGTTGTACCAGTATGGTGGTATTCATCCGTCAGAGATGTTCAGGGGAAAGCCGTTCTCGCGCCCCCAGACGACTGCCTCGCTGCGCTTGTGGATGCCGATCTTGCGGTACAGGGCGGCGCCGTGATTGCGCACCGTGTTGCGCGACAGCCCCAGCTTGCGCGCGATCGCGTCGTCGCCGAGCCCCGCGCAGATCAGGTTGAGGATCTGGCGCTCGCGCACGGTCAGGTTCGGCGCCGCCGCGTCGCCGCCCTCCCGGGCCGGCCGGCGCAGGTTCGCCAGCTTCTCGATCAGCCCGCGGCTGAACCACGACGTGTCGGCCATCACCGTCTCGATCGCGTCGAACAGCTCCCGCTCGGAGTGCTTGCGCGCGGTGATGTCCTGCAGCACCAGCAGAACGAAGGCCGTCTCGTTGATCTCGACCCGCTCGGCCGAGACCAGGCAGTCGAGGTTCGCGCCGCTCTCGTGGCGCAGGCACACCTCGAGACCCAGCACGTAGCCCTGCCGCTCCAGGGCGGCCTCGACCTGCAGGCGCTGCTTCTCGGCGACCCACAGGCCGGCCTCCTCCAGCGAGCGGCCGACGACGCGGTCCCCGCCCAGGCCGAAGACCCGGCTGAACGCCTCGTTCACGCCCGTGACCTGGCCGTCCTCGGCCCGCACCAGCACGGTCGGGATCGGCGTCATCCGGAACGCCTTGGCGAAACGCTCCTCGCTCTGGCGCAGGGCGGCCTCGGCCTTCCGGCGCAGTTCCAGGTCCGCGAAGGTGAACAGCATGCAGGGCTCGTCGCCCATCTCGATCGGCTGCCCGGCGACGATCACGAAGCGGCTCCCGCCGTCGGGCAGGTCGAGACAGGCCTCCATCTGCGGGATCGTGCCGCCCGCGTTGAGCCGCGCGACGGCGAGGTCGCGGTTGCGCGCGCCGGCCAGGACGTCGACCTCGTAGACGCTGCGGCCGATGACGGCGTCGCGGGTGTGGCCGGTCATCTCCAGGAAGCCGTGATTGACCTTGACGTGGCGCAGGTCGGACAGCCGCGTGATCACGGCCGGGGCCGGGTTGGCGTTGAAGGTGCGCTCGAACCGTTCCTCGGCCTCGAACTGGTCGGAGACGTCCTTCAGGATCAGCGCCAGGCAGCTCGGGTTGCCGTCGCGGTCCGTGGCCACGAGGCTGCGCAGCGAGTGCACGAAGTCCATGTCGGGCTTGTCGGCCCGCCGCACCTCGACCACCACGTCGTGGAAGCGCTCGCCGGCGATCACGCGCTCGATCGGGTACTGGTTGGGCGTGATGTGGTTGCGGTAGCGGAGACAGAATCGGTCGCGATAGGCGTCGACGGTGGAGCCGAGCTCGTCGAGGCTCTCGGCACCGTGCATCGCCAGGGCGGCCGCGTTGGCGTAGGCGATGGTCTGGTCAGGCTCGACCAGGATCACGCCCTCGCTCAGGCCGGCGATGATCTGCCGGAGCTCATGCCTGTCGACGCCCGCCGTCACAGCTTCTGCACCCCTTCACGCGGTCACTGCCCTGTCGGCAGCGGGGCACAAACGGGTTGCGCACAAGCCGGTTCCCTCATCTAAGTTATTTTCCTGGTATACGCGCACCATTGACGCGGGCGTTTTGAGCCAAAGATAAATGCTCGCAACGCCGCGACGCCGTTCCCGCGCGCTCTCGGCCCCCCTTCCCAGAAGACGTGGCCATGCCGACCGTGCAGGATATTGACCGACTAGTGCGGGGGACCGCGGAACACGGGGACGTGATCTCCGTCCCGGGTGCGACATCATGTACGAGTCGGAGCGAGAATTTTCCAGAAGTTGCAGAACTTGAGGAAACTTCGCGTCTAAGACGCCTGCTCGACCGCCTGTCGGAGGCCGCGGACGCCGCGGAGGCCGAGGGGCAGGTCCCGGTCGGCTTCGGGGCGGCGCTGGTCGACGCCGTGCCGGACCTGCGCCGCCGCGCGCTGACGCTGACCCGCGACGCCATCGCGGGCGATGTCCAGGGGGACGACCTCGTCCGGCTCACCCTCCTGAAGGCCTGGGAGCGCCGGGCGGCGTTCCGGCCTGGAACCGGGATGCCCGCATGGCTCGACACGTTCCTGCGCAGCCGCCCCGCGGGCGGCCGCGTCGGGCCGACCGGCCTGTCGCGGAACGGCGTGTCTACCGGGATGGCCCGGTGAGACATGTCGGCGCGTGGCATCCCGCGGAGCCGGTGAGAAACACGGCGTACTGGTAAAAATATCTCATTCCCACGAATGTGTTAGGCCCCATATCGCGATCGTGGAACGCGCCGTGCGCCGTCGGGTGCCGCCGGGTTCCGCGCCCCTTTCCCGAGGTTGTGCCGGGCGGATGGCCCTCTTGTCCGGCACGGCCGCGAGGCCGGGCGCCCGCGCCGCTCCGGGCGCGCGTCCGGCCCGTTGCCCTTTCACCCCGCGCTCCGGCTCCCGGCGCTCCGTCGGGTGACCGCACCGGCTGACGGTCCGCCCGCGCGCCGCGCGATGGATCCGTCCGGCACGGAGGAATCCCATCCGAGATCCGAGACCATCACTGAGGAGACGATGACCCGACTTCGCGCCGCACGGCTCGCGCCCGCCCTGATCATGACCGCCTGCACGACCGTCTGCGCCGCGACGGGAGCCTCCGCGGCCAACCGGTTCGACGGGTCATGGTCGGTCATCGCCACCGCGGAGAGCGGGAGCTGCACGGGGCCCTACAGCTATCCCATCGTCATCCGGGACGGGACCGTGGACGACGTCGGCGGCAACGGCGTGGACGCGTCCGGCCGGGCCGGGCCGGACGGCCGGATCACCGGCACGATCCGCAAGGGGCTGGCCAGCGTCTCGGTCACGGGCCGCCTGCGCGGGTCCGCCGGGACCGGCCGCTGGACGCTGTCCGGGCTCGGTGCCTGCGCGGGGCGCTGGACGGCCCGCCGCACCGGCTAGGGAGAGCGGGCGGTCGGCCCCTTTCCGGCCCCTTTCCGGCCGAGGCGCGGCGGTTAGACGGTCAGGACGGCCCAGCCGTGGGCCGGAAGGGTCACGCAGGCGCCGGTGCTGCCGGCCTCGGCGAGATCGCCGGTGCCGGCCTCGATCGCCCGGGCTTCCGGCACCGGCAGCGTCGCGTCCGCGTCGGCGAGGTTCAGGGCCGTCAGCACCCGCGCGCTCCCGTCGCCCAGCGCGAGCACGATCTGCGCGTTGGCGAGATGCAGCGCCCGCGCCCGCGCGCGGTGGAGCCCGGCGTGGCGCCGCCGGAGGGCGATCAGGTCCCGGTGCAGCCGGTAGATCGGCCAGCCGTAGGGAGCGAGATCCGCGGGCGTCGGCGGGAAGGCCGGCCGGATGGCGTCGTCGCCGCCGACCCGCTCCTCCTTCACGCCGCGGAAGGCCTGCTCGTCGCCGGCGTAGATCGAGGGCGTCCCGCCGCAGGTCAGCAGGATCGCCAGCGCGTGCGGCAGGTGCCGCTCGTCGGTGAGCCGGCTCGCGATGCGCGTCACGTCGTGGTTGCCCACGAAGGTCAGGGGCGCGAACCTGTCGAGAAGGCCGTTGTGCCGGTCCAGGGCGTGGGCCAGCTCGAACAGGTTGCGATCGTTGAGGGCGCTCCAGATCGCCTTCCAGAGCTCGTACTGGGTCACCGAATCCATGCCGGTGTCCTGCACGATGCGGGCGTAGTCGCCGTGGATCACCTCGCCGACGATGTAGGCCTCCGGATGCGCGAGGCGGACCTGCCGCAGCGCGCGCGCCCAGAAGCGCGGCGGCACCGCGTAGGCCGCGTCCAGCCGCCACCCGTCGGCGCCCCGGGCGAGCCAGTGGCCCATGACGGCGGCGACGTGGTCGGCGACGCGCGGGTCGTCGTGGTTGAGCGTGACGAGCTGCCGGTGCCCCTCGAAGCAGGCGTAGTCCGGCTCGACGCCCGGGCCGGAGCCCCGCGGCCAGGACAGCCGGAACCAGCCGGCCCGCTCGGATTCGGGCCCGTGCCGCAGGACGTCCTGGAAGGCCGGGTGCGCCCGCCCGACATGGTTGAACACGCCGTCGAGCAGGACGCGGAGGCCGCGGGCCCGGGCCGCCGCGACCAGGGCGTCGAAATCGGCCGCGTCGCCGAGGCGCGGGTCGATGCGGAAATGGTCGACCGTGTCGTAGCCGTGCGTGGAGGCCGCGAAGATCGGCCCGAGCGCCAGCCCGGACGCGCCGAGCTCGACCGCGTAGTCGAGCCAGCCGTGCAGGTGGGCGAGGCGGTGCGTGACCGGTGCGGCCGGATCGGCTTCGTCGGGGGCTCCGACGAAACCGAGGGGAAAGACCTGCCACCAGACTGCCTGTTCGATCCAGGACGCCACGCGACCTCCTCCGTCTCCGATCGGGACCGAACCCTGCCGCGCCGCGATGGTTGCAGGCTCGCCGCCGGCCCGGACGCGGCCTCGGCTCGCGGCGGGGGATCTCCGGGCAGCCCGGACCGAGACCTGGAGCCAGGCGCGGTCACGGGTCGGGATGTGGAATCGGGCAGGTGGCGCGGGGCGGGAAGCGATCTCCGCGGACCGGCGCTAAGTCCCGGCCGCGCCAGCGTTATCGCTGCGGAACCGGGACGCAGTCTTGTCACCAGGAAAGCCTGGTGGAGCTGAGGGGATTCGAACCCCTGACCTCCGCAGTGCGATTGCGGCGCTCTCCCATCTGAGCTACAGCCCCGTCGAGGCGCCGGCCTTGTAGGCGCGGGCGGCTCAGCCTGTCAATTCCCTGTTTCAACGTCGCCCGCCGCGCGCCGCTCCGGCGCTGGGGTGCGGGCGGCCCGAAGGATACGCGCGGACCCGCATGAACGCCCTGATCTGGCTCTTCGACACGGTCGTCCAGCTTTTCATCTACGTCCTCATCGCAAGCGCGGTTCTCAGCTGGCTCGTCGCGTTCAACGTGGTGAACGTGCGCAACCCGATCGTCGCGCAGATCGGCGAGGTGCTCTACCGGCTGACCGAGCCGGTGCTGCGGCCGATCCGCAACCTGCTGCCCAATCTCGGGGGCGTCGACATCTCGCCGATCATCCTCATCCTGCTGCTGCTGTTCATCAGCCGTCTGCTGCATGAATACGCCGTGCCCGCAGCTTACGTTTACACGCAGTAGGGTCGAACGCCCGTGAAGACGAATCCCGGCCGCTTCTTCGAGGATTTCCGCCTCGGCGAGACCATCCGCCACGCCACCCCGCGCACCGTGACGGTGGGCGACGTGGCGCTGTACACGGGCCTCTACGGGCTGCGCTTCGCCGTGCAGTCGTCGGACGCCTTCGCCCGGGCCATCGGCTACCCGAAGAGCCCGCTCGACGACCTGCTCACCTTCCACATGGTGTTCGGCAAGACCGTCCCGGACGTCTCCCTCAACGCGCTGGCCAATCTCGGCTACGCCGAGGGCGGGTTCCGGCGGCCGGTCTACCCGGGCGAGACGCTCTCCACCGTGTCGGAGGTGATCGGCCTCAAGGAGAGCTCGAACCGGCAGACCGGCGTGGTCTACGTCCGCTCGGTGGGCTCCGACGAGCGCGGCGAGACCGTGCTGAGCTATTGCCGCTGGGTGCTCGTGCGCAAGCGCGACCCCGAGGCGGCGATCGCCGAGGAGCACGTGCCGAGCCTCGCCAAGGTGGTCGACCCGCAGGACCTCGCGGGCGCGCTGCCGAAGCTCTCGGCCGCCGCCTACGACACCGACCTCGCCGGCAGCCCGCACCGCTTCGCGGATTACGCGGTGGGTGAGAAGATCGACCACGTCGACGGCATGACCGTCGAGGAGGCCGAGCACCAGATTGCCACGCGCCTGTTCCAGAACACCGCCAAGGTGCATTTCGACGGGCTGGCCGCCAAGGACACCCGCTTCGGCCGGCGCCTGATCTACGGCGGCCACGTGATCTCGCTGGCGCGGGCGCTGAGCTTCAACGGGCTCGGCAACGCCTTCGCCCTCGCGGGCATCAACGCCGGCCGCCACGTGGCGCCGCTCTTCGCCGGCGACACGGTCTATGCCTGGAGCGAGGTGCTGGCGACCGCCGATGTCGGCCGCGACGATGTCGGGCTCCTGCGCCTGCGGACGGTCGCCACCAAGAACCAGCTCTGCGGCGCCTTCCCGGACCGCGCCGGCGACGGCTATGACCCGGCGGTGATCCTCGACCTCGACTACTGGGCGTTCGTGCCGAAATAGGCGGCCACGCCCCGGACGGCACCGCTCGGCGAGGCCGGCGGGGGCGCGCCTCAGCGGATCCCGCCGCCGACCACGCCCGCCTCGACCGCCAGCGACAGGCGGTCCGTGACCGCCCACTCGACGCCCACGCCGGCCACCGGTCGCACCGCGATGTCCTGGCGCGCGAACGGCAGCGACCCCGGGGTCGGCCCGACGCGCAGCGTCTGGTGCAGGGCCAGGGCGCCGGTCTTGGCGTAGACCAGCACGTCCGGCGCGACGAGGGTGCCGACCTTCACCTCCAGGGATCCGGCGAAGTCGTTGGAATAGGCGAGCCGCCCGTAGCCCGGCGTGAGGTTACCGCCGAGGCCGGCGAGATAGTCGAACCCGCCGCTGATGCCGTAGAGGATCGGGCCCTCCTGCCACATCCGGCCGCCCTCGAACCCGATGGTCGGTCCCGAATAGCTGCCGAGATGCCGGGACGTGCTGACCGCGTAGCCGGTCGACAGGCGGGCATAGGAGCCGGTCCAGCGGCCATACGCGTCCTCGGGCATCTGCGGCCACGCGAAGGAGGGCAGCGGCGCGAAGCCGATGGACGGCCAGAACAGCGCCTGGGCGGCGGCGGGACCGGCCGGGAGCCAGCAGGCCCCGAGCACGAGGCCGGCCGCGAGGCGGCGGAACGGACGGGAATCGGCGCGTCTGCTCATGCCGCCATCCTACCCGAAGGCACCGGATCGGGACAGGCTCGGCCGTGGCCGCCCGCGGGATCGTGCGCGCCCCGCCCGCCGCTGACCGGGCGACGCCGCAGGGCGGTCGACCGCCGCGGCGCCGGGCGCTCAGATTTTTCCGTCGAGGCCCATCTGGTAGTACTTGTGCGTGATCTTGTCCTGGTTCTCGAGGAGCCAGTCGATCGAGGGCTCGTTGGTCATGGCCTTGCGGATGGCCTCGGTCATGCCCCGGCGCTGGATGTCGAACAGCGCCTTGTGGTCGACGTGCTGAGCCTCGATGACGCCGGGGCTGAGCCAGACCGAGCAGATGATGCCGAGGTCGTTGGCCTTGTGCTTGGGGATGTAGCCGGCGCGCACGGCGTCCAGCACGCCGTTGGCGATGGCGAACTGGACGGTGCCCATCAGGATCGAGGTGTACTTGCTCTCGGTGACGCTGACCTTGGACACGCACAGGGTGACCGGGCGGACCATGATGTCGGTGTTGAGCAGGGCGAAGACGCGGCTGTGGCCGACGACCTGATCGCCGGTCAGCGTGGCCAGGGCGGTGCCGACCGGCCCGTCGAGCTCGCCGATGATGACCTCGGGCTCGGAGGCGGTGTTGGGCGGCCCGCCCGCGACCAGGGCCTCGCCGGCCCGCAGGATGATGCGCTCGTTCATGCTGTCCCTCGTGGCGGTCGGGCGATCCGGCTCTGCCCGACGGCGCGGCTCCTAACACCGGCCCGCCGCGCCTGTCGACGCGGGCGGGCGCACGCCACCGGCTGCGGCTCCGCGGCGCGGGAGGAGGGGGCGGCCGGAGGGGGGCGGCCGTCGCGGCCGCCCGCCCGGTCAGTCGCGCACGATGACCTTGGTGCCGACGCGGACCCGGTCGTAGAGGTCGGTCACGTCCTTGTTGGTCATGCGGATGCAGCCAGACGAGACCGCCGCGCCCATCGTCTCGGGCTCGTTCGAGCCGTGGATGCGGTAGAGCGACGAGCCGAGATAGAGGGCGCGGGCGCCCAGCGGGTTGTCCTGGCCGCCGGCCATGTACCGCGGCAGGTCGGGGCGGCGGGCCAGCATCTGCTGCGGCGGGCGCCAGTCCGGCCACTCCTTCTTCATGGTGACGGTCTTGGTGCCGGACCACGAGAAGCCCTGCCGCCCGACGCCCACGCCGTAGCGGACCGCCGCGCCGCCGCCGAGCACGTAGTAGAGCCGGCGCTGGCGGGTCGAGACCACGATGGTGCCGGGCTTCTCCTTGCCGGTCCACGCCACCGTCTCGCGCGGGATCGCCTGGCTGCGGAAGATGTTGAGGAAGTCCGCGATCGGACCCCTGTCCAGCGGATTGGCGGCCGCCGCCGGGGCGCTCCCGAGCAGCAGGCCCGCGAGCCCGAGTAGCGCGATCCGTCTCGCCATGGTCTTCCGTCCTCCGTTCGTCGCGGCGCGGTTCTTCGCGGATCTCGGCGAGTCTTCGCAGATCTCGGCCAAGCCCGCGCGGAACCCCTGCGCGCATGGGGCGAGCCGGCCCGGACTTCACGGCAAGGTTGAGGCCGGGCCGCCGGTATGGCCACTTCCGGGCGCAGCTGTGTGCTGCGCGCAACACTGGGCGGGTGGCGCGACGCCGTGGGTGATTGCGCGCGGCGACAGCCGTGCTTATCTCAGACTCGTGATCCGATCCGCCGCTCTCCTGACCCGCCGCGCCGCGGGCCTGCCGGACCGCCTCGCCCGGGGCCTCGCCGCGCTGGCGCTGCTCGTGCTCGCGACGGCCGCGCTGGTGGCCGCGCCCGCGCGGGCCGAGGCCGCGCGCCCGGAGGGCCCGGCCTGCGCCATCGCGAGCCCGCGCCTGACGATCCTGTCCGGCACGCCGGACGCGCAGCCCGAGGCCAAGCGGTCCGAGGCGAAGCGTTCGGTCTTCGGCCGCACCGATCTCTGCGCCGCCGACAGCGAGATCCTCACCGAACTGGGGCTGCCGCGCCCGCCGGTCGACGCGCCGCGCCCCCGTCACACTGTCAACGCATCGTTCGACTACAGGTCCGACAGCGTACCGGCCTCCGCGCCGGACGGTTCGCCGCACCGGCCTCCACGCCGGGCCTGACGCGCGCGCCGGTCTCGCGGCCGGCATGATGGCGCGCCCGTCCTGATCTTCGTCCGACCGGCCTCGTGACCGGTCCCGGGATCTGACTCGACGATGCGCGGGCCCACGCTCCGCGCCAGCCTCAGCAGACGCATGCTTTCAGGAGCGTCGGTAATCGTGACCCGCACTTTGTCCGCCAGAATCCCGTCGTCGTTCCGCGCCTCGGCCCGCGCGACCGCCCTCCTGCCCGCGGCCCTGCTCCTGCTGGGTGTCGCCGCCTGCAACCCGAAGCAGGTCGCCGCGCCGACCCCGCCGGTGCCGGAGGTCGGGTTCGTCAAGGTCGAGCCCCAGGCGATCCCCTACCTGCGCGACCTGCCGGGTCGCGTCGCGCCGATGCGCATCGCCGAGGTCCGCTCCCGGGTCTCCGGGCTCGTGGTCAAGCGGCTCTTCGAGCAGGGCAGCCAGGTCAAGGAGGGCGACATCCTCTACAAGATCGACCCGGCACCCTACGAGGTCGAGCTCGCCAGCGCCGAGGCGGCCCTCGCCCGCCAGGAGGCCGCCCTGGTGCTCGCCCGCCAGCAGGCCGACCGGCTCGAGCAGCTGCTCTCCCGCGCCACCGCGAGCCAGGCGCAGTACGACGCCGCCTTCGCGGCCAAGAAGCAGGCGGAGGCCGAGGTGGCCGGCGCCAAGGCGACCCGCGACCGCGCGCAGCTCAACCTCGGCTGGACCGACGTGCGCGCGCCGATCACCGGCCGCATCGGCCGGGCGCTGCTCACCGAGGGCACGCTGATCGAGCCGGGCTCCACGGGGGCGCTCGCCACGATCCAGCAGCTCGACCCGATCTACGTCGACATCACCCAGTCGGTCGGCGAGCTGAACCGCCTGCGCCGGGACCTCGCGAGCGGCGAGCTGGCGCGGCTGGAGGACAACACCGCCAACGTCCACCTGATCATGGATGACGGCTCCCTCTACCCGCTGGCGGGCCGGCTGCTGTTCTCGGACGTCACCGCCGACCCGAGCACCGGCCAGGTGACGCTGCGGGTGCAGTTCCCGAACCCGCACGACGAGCTGTTCCCCGGCATGTACGTGCGGGCGCGGATCAAGCAGGGCATCGATTCCGACGCGATCGCGGTGCCGCAGCAGGCGATCCAGCGCACCGACGACGGCCGCGCCGAGGTCTGGATCGTGCGCGCCGACGAGACCGTGATGCGCCAGCCCGTCGAGGTCGGGCCGGTGGTCGGGCAGAACTGGCTGATCCGCTCGGGCCTCAAGGCCGGCGAGCGCGTCATCATCGACGGCTTCCAGAAGATCACCGTCGGCGCCAAGGTGAAGCCCCTCGACCAGACCCCGGTCCACGGCGAGACCGGACCGAAGCACGACACCGACGAGGCACCCGACGTGCCGGGCGACAAGGCGGAGGTCACCCCGCGGGCCGCCGCCGTCCAGCAGCGCCACTGAGTCCGGGAGAGCCCGATCATGGCACGCTTCTTCATCGACCGCCCGGTCTTCGCCTGGGTGGTGGCGCTGTTCATCTGCCTCGGCGGCGCGCTCGCCATCCCGAACCTGCCGGTGGCGCAGTACCCGGTGATCGCCCCGCCCTCCATCGCCCTGTCCACGGCCTATCCGGGCGCCTCCGTGGAGAGCCTCTACATCGGCACCACCCGGCTCATCGAGGATGAGCTGAACGGCGCCGCCAACATCATGAGCTTCGAGTCGACCACCGACTCGTTCGGCTCGGTCAACATCACCGCCACCTTCCAGCCCAGCACCGACCCGTCGCTCGCCTCGGTCGAGGTGCAGAACCGGCTGAAGCGCGTGGAGGCGCGTCTCCCGGCCGAGGTGCGCCAGCAGGGCATCCTCGTGGAGGAGGCCTCGGCCGCGACCCTCAACATCATCACCCTGGTCTCCAAGGACGGGTCGATGGACGAGGTCGGCCTCGGCGACTTCCTGATCCGCAACGTCATCAACGAGATCCGCCGCATCCCCGGCGTCGGCCGCGCGACGCTCTACTCGACGGAGCGGTCGCTGCGCGTCTGGGTGGATCCCGACAAGCTGCGCGGCCTCTCGCTCAGCGCCTCGGACGTCACCGACGCGATCCGCAACCAGAACGTCCAGGTCGCCTCAGGCTCGGTCGGCGCGCAGCCCAGCCCGACCCGGCAGGCGCTCACCGTGCCGATCATCGTGAAGGGCCAGCTCGGCACGATCGAGGAGTTCGGCGCCATCGTGCTGCGGGCCAATCCCGACGGCTCGAACGTGCGCCTGCGCGACGTCGCCCGGATCGAGCTCGGCGGCGACGCCTACCAGTTCTCCACGCGCCTCAACGGCGGCCCCGCCGCCGGCATCTCGGTGACGCTCGCCCCCGACGGCAACGCGCTCGAGACCGCCAAGGCGATCCGCGCCAAGATGGTCGAGCTGTCCCAGTTCTTCCCGCCGGACCTGAAGTGGGACATCCCCTACGACATCACCCCGGCGGTGGAGGCCTCCATCGAGAAGGTGCTGCACACGCTGGTCGAGGCGGTGGTGCTGGTCTTCCTCGTGATGTTCCTGTTCCTGCAGAACATCCGCTACACCCTGATCCCCACCATCGTGGTGCCGATCGCCCTCATGGGCACGGTCACGGTGATGTGGATCTCGGGCTTCTCGGTGAACGTGCTCACCATGTTCGGCATGGTGCTGGCCATCGGCATCCTGGTCGACGACGCCATCGTGGTGGTGGAGAACGTCGAGCGGATCATGAACGAGGAGGGGCTGCCCCCCAAGGAGGCCACCAAGAAGGCCATGGGGCAGATCACCGGCGCGATCATCGGCATCACCCTGGTGCTGATCGCCGTGTTCATCCCGATGGCGTTCTTCCCCGGCTCGGTGGGCATCATCTACCGGCAGTTCTCGATCGCGATGGTGACCTCCATCGCCTTCTCGGCGCTGCTCGCCCTGTCGCTGACGCCGGCGCTCTGCGCGACCTTCCTGAAGCCGATCGAGAAGGGCCACGGCCACGCCAAGGGCGGCGTGTTCGGGATGTTCAACCGTTTCGTCGATCGCGAGACCGCCCGCTACGGCCGCGGCACCGCGGCGTTCATCCGGAAGTCCGGCCGGGTGATGCTGGTCTACGTCGCGCTGGTGGCGGGCACGGCCTACGCCTTCGTCAACCTGCCGGAGGGCTTCCTGCCGGTGGAGGACCAGGGCTTCTTCACGGTCGACATCCAGACGCCCCCGGGCGCCTCCTACAACCGCACCCAGGAGGCGGTGCGCAAGGTCGAGGAGCACCTGCTGGCGCAGCCCGGCGTCGCCACCGTGACGATGCTCAACGGCTTCTCGTTCTCGGGGCAGGCCCCGAGCACCAGCCAGGCCTTCGTCACCCTCAAGCCGTGGAGCCAGCGCGACGCCAAGAACTCGGCCGCCGCGCTCGTGGCCGGCACCAACGCGGCGCTCGCCACGTACCGCGACGCCACGGTGGACGCGCAGGAGCCGCCGCCGGTCGACAACCTCGGCAACGCGGCGGGCTTCTCGTTCCGCCTGCAGGACCGGGCCAACCGCGGCTACGCGGCCCTGCTGTCGGCCCAGGAACAGCTCCTGAAGCTGGCCTCGCAGAGCCCGGTTCTCCAGAAGGTGAAGATCGAGGGCCTGCCGCCGACCCCGCAGGCGGAGCTGGTGATCGACCGCGAGAAGGCGGCCGCGCTCGGCGTGAAGTTCGAGGACATCAACAACACGATCCAGCTCAACCTCGGCTCGGTCTACCCGAACGACTTCCCCAACCGGGGCAAGATGCAGCGGGTCTACGTGCAGGCCGAGCAGCTCCAGCGCATGAACGCGTCGGACATCCTCAACTACGCGGTGAAGAACGCCACCAACACGATGGTGCCGATGTCGTCCTTCGCGGAGCTGAAATGGAGCATGGGGCCGAGCCAGATCGTCGGCTTCAACGGCTACCAGTCGGTGCGCTTCACCGGCGAGCCGAACCCCGGCTACACGTCGGGCGACGCCATCGCCGAGATGGAGCGGCTGATGCTGCAGCTGCCGAAGGGCTTCGGCTACGCCTGGACGGGTCAGTCCTACCAGGAGAAGCAGGCGGGCAGCCAGGCGAGCCTGCTGCTCGCCCTGTCGGTGCTGATCGTGTTCCTGTGCCTCGCCGCGCTCTACGAGAGCTGGGCGATCCCGGTCTCGGTGATGCTGGTGATCCCGCTCGGCGTCATCGGCGCGGTGGCGGCCGTGTACCTGCGCGGCATGCCCAACGACGTGTACTTCAAGATCGGGCTGATCACGATCATCGGCCTCTCGGCCAAGAACGCGATCCTGATCGTGGAGTTCGCCAAGGACCTCTGGAAGCCCGGCACCTCCGTGGTGCGGGCCGCGGTCGAGGCGGCGACGCTCCGGTTCCGGCCGATCGTGATGACCTCGCTCGCCTTCATCTTCGGCGTGGTGCCGCTGGCCATCGCCACCGGCGCCGCCTCGAAGAGCCAGCAGGCGATCGGCACCGGCGTGATGGGCGGCATGATCACCGCGACCGTGTTGGCGGTGTTCTTCGTGCCGGTCTTCTTCGTCGTCGTCATGCGCCTGTTCCGGCGCAAGGCGGTGGCGGAGGGCGAGGCGGCGGAGGCCGAGGCGCGGCACGAGCCGGCGCGGGTGGCGGCCGAGTAGGCCGGCGCCGGCCGCGCGCTCCGTCATCGCGAGCGGAGCGACGTGACCCGGGGCAGCGCGCCGTCGCGCGGCGCCGCCCTGGATGGCTTCGCTGCGCTCGCCAAGACGGGGCGCGTCGAAGCCGCGATTCTGTAACGGGGATGAAGCGGGGAAAACGCGCTTCGGAACGCGCTTCGAAAGACACGAGATGTCGCGCCCCCGCGACAGGCTCGGCCCTCGTCTTGTATACAGATGGTCCGATGCTTGCTGACGCCGCGGTGGACACCGCCGGGGCAGCCGGCCGGTGGCGCATTCACGGTCTCGGAGATCCGCTTGTCCCGCTCAGCCCTGAAGACCCTCGCCCGCGGCGTGGCCGCGAGCACGGTCGCGACGTTCGCGCTCGCCGCGCTGCCCGCGCAGGCCGCCAACGTCTTCCGCTTCGCCTTCCAGGGTGACCTGAAATCCCTCGACCCGTACTCCCTCAAGGAGAGCTTCACGGAAGGGATGCAGCAGGCGGCCTACGAGTCCCTCGTCACCCTCGACAAGAACCTGAAATTCGCCCCCGGCCTCGCGGAATCCTGGGAGACGCCCGAGCCGACCCGCTGGCGCTTCCACCTGCGCAAGAACGTGAAGTTCCACGACGGCACGCCGTTCACCGCCGACGACGTGATCTTCTCCGCCCAGCGCGTCCGCGCCCCGGGCTCGAACTTCACCACCAACGTGCCCGCCGACGCCGAGTTCGTGAAGGTCGACGACTTCACCGTCGACATGGTGCTGAAGAAGCCGAACCCGATCGCCATCGCCCAGTTCCCGACCTGGGTGATCATGTCGAAGGCGTGGTCCGAGAAGAACGGCGTCGTGCAGCCGACGCCCCCCAGCGCCACCAGCCCGAGCTACGCCACGCTGCACGAGAACGGCACCGGCCCGTTCGTGATCACCGAGCACCAGCCCGGCGTGAAGACCGTCTTCAAGAAATTCGACGGCTACTGGGGCAAGGTCGAGTCGAACCTCGACGAGGCGGTGCTCACCACCATCGCCAACCCGGCGACCCGCGTCGCCGCGCTCCTCTCCGGCGAGGTCGACTGGATCGACCCGGTGCCGCTGCAGGACCAGCAGCGGGTCAACGCCAGCGGCACCGCCACCGTGATGGCGGGACCTGAGCTGCGCACGATCTTCCTCGGCATGGACCAGGACCGGGACGAGCTGAAGGATTCCAGCGTCAAGGGCAAGAACCCGTTCAAGGACATCAAGGTGCGCGAGGCCTTCTACCTCGCCATCGACGAGGACACGATCGCCAAGCGCGTCATGCGCGGGCAGGCGGTGCCCTCCGCGCTGATGATCGCTCCGGCCCTCTACGACCGCGGCGCCGAGTTCAAGCGCCCGGCCACCGACCTCAAGCAGGCCAAGGAGCTGATGGCCCAGGCCGGCTACCCGGACGGGTTCTCGCTGACCATGGATTGCCCGAACGACCGCTACGTCAACGACGAGGCGATCTGCCAGGCGGTGGTCTCGATGCTGGCTCGCATCAACGTCAAGGTGAACCTGAACGCCCAGCCGAAGGCCAAGTACTTCGCCAAGGTGCTGGCGCCGGCCTACGACACCTCGTTCTACCTGCTGGGCTGGACCCCGTCCTCGCTGGACAGCCACAACATCCTCTACGAGATCGTCGGCTGCCGGAAGCCCGGCGACAAGTCGGGCCGGGGCAGCTGGAACCTCGCGGGCTACTGCGACCCGAAGATCGACGCGATCGCCGACAAGGTCGAATCCGAGACCGACAAGACCAAGCGCGACGCCCTGATCAAGGAGGGGTTCGACGTCCTCAACGCCGACTGGGGCTACATCCCGCTGCACCAGCAGGCGCTGGCCTGGGGCGTCTCCAAGAAGGTCCACCTGACCCAGCGCGCCGACAACCTGCTGCTGCTCTACTGGGTGTCGAAGGACCCGCAGTAGGGGCCGGGGCGTGCTCGCCTTCCTGCTGCGCCGGGTGATCCAGGCGGCCGCGGTCCTCGCGGTCGTCGGGCTCATCGCCTTCGCGATGTTCCGGTTCGCGGGCGACCCCGTGAACCAGATCGTCGGGCCCGACACCACCGTGGCCGAGCGGGCCCAGATCCGGACGGATCTCGGCCTCGACGACCCGGTCCTGGTCCAGTTCGTCCGCTACGCCGGCAACGTGGTGCGGGGCCAGTTCGGCATCTCGTACCAGTTCCGGCAGCCGGTCTCGCAGCTGCTCGCCGAGCGCATGCCGGCGACGCTGGAGCTCGCCTTCTGCGCCACGATCTTCGCCCTCGTGGTAGGGATCCTGATGGGCGTGTACTGCGCGCTGCGCCGCGAGTCCTGGCTCGCCGGACTGTTCCAGGCGGTCTCGCTGATCGGGATCAGCCTGCCGACCTTCCTGATCGGCATCCTGCTGATCTACCTGTTCTCGGTGACGCTCGGCTGGCTGCCCTCCTACGGGCGCGGCGACACCGTGCGGCTCGGCTGGTGGACCACCGGCTTCCTGACCGCCTCCGGGCTCAAGGCGCTGATCCTGCCCTCGGTGACGCTCGGCCTGTTCCAGATGACGCTGATCATGCGGCTGGTCCGCGCCGAGATGCTGGAGGTGCTGCGCACCGACTACGTCCGCTTCGCCCGGGCGCGGGGGCTCACCACCCGGGCCGTCCACCTGCGGCACGCGCTGAAGAACACGCTGGTGCCGGTGATCACCATCGCGGGGCTGCAGCTCGGCTCGGTCATCGCCTTCTCGATCATCACCGAGACGGTGTTCCAGTGGCCCGGCATGGGCCTGCTCTTCGTCCAGGCCGTGCAGAACGTCGATATCCCGATCATGTCCGCGTACCTGCTGCTCGTCGCCCTGATCTTCGTGACCATCAACCTCGTGGTCGACATCCTCTACACGGTGGTGGACCCGCGCCTGCGGCTGCCCGCCGGGCGGACGGCGTGAGGTCGGACATGACGGACTCCTCCGCCTGGCCACCCCGTCATCGCGAGCGCAGCGAAGCGACCCAGGGTAGCGCGCGTCCGGTCGGCGTGGCGCTGCTGGATTGCTTCGCTCCGCTCGCGAGGACGGTGGCTGCCTCCCTGAGCTTCCCAATCGGACACGGCGTGAGGGGCGGCCGATGAGCGGATACGACCTCGACGCGGGCGACGCCCCGCCGGTCCCGCTGCCGGAGGCGAAGCCCTCGCGGCTCGCGCGCTGGCGCGACTCCGACCTGCTGGCGAACTTCCTGCGCTCGAAGGTGGCGGTGGCGGCGCTGGTCGCCACGCTGCTGATGGTCGGCCTCGCCTTCGCGTCGCCCTGGATCGCCCCGCAGAACCCCTACGATCCGGCCCAGCTCGACCTGATCAACTCCAACCTGCCGCCGATCTGGCAGGCGGACGGTCAGGCGCCGTTCTACCTCGGCACCGACGACCAAGGCCGGGACGTGCTCTCGGCGGTTCTGTACGGCCTGCGCCTGTCGCTGATCGTCGGCGTGCTCGGGGTGCTGACCTCCGGCATCCTCGGCATCGCCCTCGGCCTGATCGCCGGCTACGCGGGCGGCTTCCTCGACACGCTGATCATGCGGGTCGCCGACGTGCAGCTCACCTTCCCGGCGATCCTGATCGCCCTGGTGGTGGACGGCGTCGCCAAGGCGAGCTTCGGCAGCGCCCTCGACGTCGGGCCCTTGATCGGGCTGATCGTGGTCTCGATCGGCCTGTCCTTCTGGGTGCAGTACGCCCGGACCGTGCGCTCCTCCGTGATGGTCGAGAAGGGCAAGGACTACGTCCAGGCGGCGCGGCTGATCGGCCTGTCGCCGCCGGTGATCATGGCCCGCCACGTCCTGCCGAACGTCACCGGCCCGGTCTTCGTGATCGCGACGATCAACCTCGCGCTGGCGATCATCACCGAGGCGACCCTGTCGTTCCTCGGCACCGGCCTGCCGGAGACCATGCCGTCGCTCGGCACGCTGATCCGCACCGGCAACCGGTTCCTGTTCTCCGGCGAGTGGTGGATCGTCGCCTTCCCGGGGCTGGCGCTCGCCGGGCTCGTCATCGCCATCAACCTCCTGGGGGATTGGCTGCGCGACGCGCTCAATCCGAAGCTGCAATGATCGGGCATCGTCATCGCGAGCGCAGCGAAGCGACCCAGGGCAGCGCGACATTGGTGACCATGGCGCCGCTGGATTGCTTCGCTCCGCTCGCAAGGACGGGAGTGGCCGTGCGACGGCCGGACGCCGGAACGGCCAAGGCATGACCGACACCATCCTCTCCGTGCGCGACCTGACGGTCGCCTTCGACACCCGCCGCGGGCCGCTCACCGCCATCGACCGGGTCTCGTTCGACATCGGCCGCGGCGAGATCCTGGGCGTGGTCGGCGAGTCCGGGGCCGGCAAGTCGGTGACCGGCTCGGCGGTGATCGGGCTGATCGACCGCCCCGGCCGGATCGCCGGCGGCGAGATCCGCCTGCGGGGCGAGCGCATCGACAACCTCTCCCCCGAGGCGATGCGGCGCGTGCGCGGCAAGCGCATCGGCATGATCTTCCAGGATCCGCTGACCTCCCTCGACCCGCTGTTCCGCGTCGGCGACCAGATCGTCGAGACCCTGCGCACCCACACCGACCTGTCCGCCAAGGCGGCCCGGACCCGCGCCATCGACCTGCTGGCCGAGGTCGGCATCCCGGCGCCGGAGCGGCGCATCGACGGCTACCCGCACGAGTTCTCCGGCGGCATGCGTCAGCGGGTGGTGATCGCGCTCGCGCTCGCAGCCGAGCCGGAGCTGATCATCGCGGACGAGCCGACCACGGCGCTCGACGTCTCGGTCCAGGCCCAGATCATCACGCTGCTGAAGCGCCTGTGCCGCGAGCACGGCACCGCGGTGATGCTGGTCACCCACGACATGGGCGTCATCGCCGAGGCCGCCGACCGGGTGGCGGTGATGTATGCCGGGCGGGTGGCCGAGATCGGCCCGGTCGCCTCGGTGATCGCCAAGCCCCACCACCCCTACGCGGTCGGCCTGATGGGGGCGATCCCGACCCTCTCGCAGGAGGCCGACCGGCTGAGCCAGATCCCGGGCTCGATGCCGCGGCTCACCGCCATCCCGAAGGGCTGCGCCTTCAACCCGCGCTGCCCGAAGGTCTTCGCGCGCTGCCGGGTCGAGCGGCCCGAGCCGATCCCGGTCGACGCGAGCCGGGTGGCCTGTCACCTGTACGATGCAGCGGAGCGCGCAGCGTGAGCGCCTACGTCGAAGTCACCGACCTGCGCCGCCAGTTCGACGTCTCGAAGCCCTGGCTCAACCGGGTGATCGAGCGCGAGCCGCGGAAATTCCTCACGGCGGTCGACCGCGTCGGCTTCGAGATCCGGAAGGGCGAGACCTTCGCGATCGTCGGCGAATCCGGCTCCGGCAAGTCGACGGTGGCCCGGATGGTGGTCGGCCTGCTGCCGCCGAGCGCCGGCGAGGTGCGGATCACCGGCGTCTCGATGACCGACCCGCGCCAGGCCGCGGCGCGGCGGCGCCTGCGCGCCCGGATCCAGATGATCTTCCAGGACCCCTACGCGTCCATGAACCCGCGCTGGCGGGTGGGGAAGATCATCGCCGAGCCGATCCGGGCCTTCGACCTGATCCAGGGGGAGGGGGCGATCCGCGCCCGGGTCGGCGAGCTTCTCGGCCTCGTCGGCCTCCACGCGGATGATTCCAAAAAATACCCGCACGAATTCTCAGGCGGGCAGCGCCAGCGGGTGGCGATCGCGCGGGCGCTGGCGAGTCAGGCCGAGTTCCTGGTGGGCGACGAGCCGACCTCGGCGCTCGACGTCTCGGTGCAGGCGCAGATCCTCAACCTGATGCGCGACCTGCAGGACCGGCTGGGGCTGACCTACCTGTTCATCTCCCACAACCTCGCCGTGGTCCGCCACATGGCGACCCGCGTGGGCGTGATGTATCTCGGCCGCCTCGTGGAGGTCGCGTCCGCCAGGGACCTGTTCGCGACGCCGCGCCACCCCTACACGCGGATGCTCCTCGACGCGGTACCCGACCTCGCCCATGTCGGCCGCGCCCGGGTGCCGGTCTCCGGCGAGATCCCGAACCCGATCGACCCGCCGCCCGGCTGCACCTTTAACCCGCGCTGCCCGCTCGCCAACGACCGCTGCCGGACCGAGGTGCCGGCGCTCCTCGACGGCGTCGCCTGCCACGCCGTGCAGGAAGGGCGGGCCTGACAAGCGGACCCGGGGGGCGGCCCCGGCCGGCCGTTGCGCTCGGCCCGCGCAGGCGCTATGGGCCGTCCCCGATGGGGATGGAGTTCCCCGAAACCGCCCGTCAGGGCTGATGACTCCTACCGCGAAACCGGCGGTGGGAGTGCGTCTTGCAAGCACCCGCCGCGACGGCGGGTTTCTCATGCCCGCCCGACGTACTGGAGCGCGCATGTCCTTCACCACCTGCATCCTGGTCATGATCGGCGGTGCCCTCGGCACCCTGGCCCGCTACGTCGTCTCGGTGCTGGCGCTGCCCATCAGCCGCGACCTGCCCTGGGGCACGATCCTCATCAACGTGACGGGCTCGTTCATCATCGGCCTGTTCGGCACGCTGACCCTGGCGCACGGGCGCTTCCCGGTCTCCGAGAACGTCCGCCTGTTCGTGATGATCGGGCTGTGCGGCGGCTACACGACCTTCTCGTCGTTCAGCCTCCAGACCCTCGACCTCATGCGGAACGGCGCGGTGGTCCGGGCCATGGTCAACGTGTTCGCCTCGGTGGTGCTCTGCGTCCTCGCGGTCGCGCTGGGCCACGTCGTGGCGGCCCACTGGAACGGCGGCGCCGTGCAGATCGCCCAGGTCAGCATCGAGGAGGACGGCTGACCGGGCGGCGGCCGCGCGCATCGGCGCGGCCCGGCCCTCACGCGTCGCGCCACTGGGCGAAGGTCGCGGCCTGCCCCACCGTCGCGCCGTCGCGGTCGAGCTGCCAGACCACCGCCTCGTCGATCCAGAAGCGCCGGCCGTCCTTGGCGATCCGCAGGCCGCGATAGCCGCGGCTGAAGCCGTCCCGGGTGACCGCGTCGAGGAGCCGCTGCCGCTCGGCCCGCTCGGGGGCCTCGGCCGAGAGCCGCGAGGGCAGGCCGACGAGCTCGTCCCACGCGTAGCCGAAGCAGGCCTGCGCGGTCCGGTTGGCGTAGACGAAGCGCGGATCCGCGCCCCCGTCATGGGCGAGCACCGCGAACGGGGCCGCCGCGTAGAGCCAGTCCGCGTCCGCATCCGCCGGCACCAGAGGCTCGCCGAGGCGCCGCGCGTAGCTGCCGGTGAGCAGGGCGAAGAAGTCCGGGTCGTGCGAGAGGTCCGTCATGATCCGCTACAGGACTGGGTCGGCGTCGATGCGCATGCGCAGGATCGCGTAGGGCGGCTGCTGCAGGTCCCGGCCGCGGTTGAATTCCGGCCGCCGGTTGACCTGGGCCGCCGAGATATAGAGCCACCGGTCCGGGGTGATCCAGAACGTGTCGGCCCAGACCAGCCGGTCGTCGGCGGCCAGCACCTCGACGGTGCCGTCCGGCAGGCGCCGGCCGACCGCGTTGTGCTCCTGCAGGCTGAGATAGACCCGGTCCTGGGAATCGGTGGTCAGTCCCCCGGTCATGCCCTTCTCGCCGAGATCCGTGACGGCGGCGGCCACGGCCGCGTCCGCGACGCCCGGATCGCGCAGGGCCGCGGTCTCGACCGCGTAGAGCCGCCGGCTCATCAGCGGCGCGTAGTAGAGGCGGCGGCCGTCCGGGCTGATCGCGATGCCGTTGGCGCCGCCCTTCGGGCTCTTCTCGGGCGCGTCGCCCTTCCGCTCCATCACGGGGCGGCGCTCCACGAACTTGACCAGGCCCTCCTCGGACCGCGTGCTGACGTGGTCCGCGAGGCGCCGCACCACCCGCCCGCTGTCGAGGTCGACCGCCAGGATCGCGCCCGCGCCGGACTGGCCCTGGTCGGTGACGTAGGCCAGAGCCCGCCCGTCGCGCACGTCGACCCGCAGGTCGTTCAGGGAGGAATCCGGGCCGATGCCCGCGTCGAGGGGGATCGTCCGGCGGACGCTGTTCCGGCCGATATCGATCGCCAGGATCTTCGCGCCGCCCGGCACCGGCCGCCCCTTGCCCGCGGGCAGGCCGGCATCGAGGATCCAGAGGGTGTCGTCGCGGTCGAAGACGCCGTTGGGGACGTGGAACAGCGACGCCTGCGGCGCCCCCGAATCCGGGCGGTTGGTCGCCGCGTCCGGGTAGGGCTTCACCGACCCGTCGGGCAGCACCTCGCCGAGGGTGATCGGCTCCGCGCCGGTGAAGCGCGGCATCATCACGAAGATCCGGCCGCCCCGGGCGATGGCGAGCCCCGTGGGGGTCGAGGGCGCGTCCGCCGCGATGGCGAGCTCCAGCGTCCCCACGGGCCGGCTCGTCGGGGGCGACGGCGTCGCGGCGCGCGCCGCGGGGGCGGCGAGGGCCAGGAGACCGGTTCCGAGCAGGCGGCGGCGGTCGAGGCGCATGGGGATCCTGTCGCGGAGCTTGTCGGGGCGAGGGTCTTGGCGCGCCGCTCAACCTGTGGGGATGCCGGCCCAACGCGCGGGCCCGGCGCGCGATCCCGCGATGCGGTAGCGCGGCGGCCTCGCGGCGTAATTCCGGGACCGGTCCCCGGGCCCGGTGATCGGGAGCCGCCTCGGGGCGGTCCACAGGTGCCGGGGCGCGACGCTGGCTCCGGCCCACGCCGTCACGCTAAGCACGGTCGTGCCGGGCGTTCGATTCGGCGCCGCCCGGGCCGCGGCCCGGCTGGCAGATGTGGAGAGGTGGGACACGCATGGATCCCGAAGGATCCGAACCGGCGCCGGAGACCGCGGCCCGGCCCGCCGCCGGGCCGCTGCGGGTCCTCGCCCTGGCGGTGCAGAAGGGCGGGACGGGCAAGACCACCCTGGCGGCCTCCCTGGCGGTCGCCGCCGCGGAAGCGGGCGAGCAGGTGACCGCCCTCGATCTCGACCCGCAGAGCTCGCTGGCCGGCTGGGGGGCCCTGCGCAAGGCCGACGGCAGGAGCGACCGCGCGCGCGACGCCGTCGCGGTCGACCGGGTCCAGCCCTGGGAGATGGGCCAGCTCTCGGAGATCCTCGGCATCCTCGCCGAGCAGGGCACGACCCTCGCCGTCCTCGACACCGCCGGCAGCGCGTCCGGCCTCGCCCCGGCCCTGAAGGACGCCGATTTCGTCCTGATGCCGGTCCGCCCCTCCCGGCTCGACATCGTGGCCGCCCGGCCGACGCTCCAGGCGCTGGTCGGCCTCGGCCTGCGGGAGCGGCTGGCCCTGGTGCTGAACCAGTGCCCGCCGCCGCCCTCGCCGCGCACCAGCGCCTACGCGGCGCAGCTGCGCGCCCTGGGCGTCCTGGCCGAGCCCGGGATCATCCACCGGGTCGACCACCAGGACGCCCTGGCGACCGGGCTCGGCGTCACGGAATTCGCCCCCGGCAGCCAGGCCGCCGAGGAGGTTCGGGCGCTCTGGGCCTGGGTCGACGGGAAGATGCGGGCGGCGCCCGCCCGCTGAGATCGGCCTTCCGCCGGGATCAGCCCTGGCCGAGGGCCGCGAGGATCCGCGCCCAGGAGCGCGTGCCCTTGTGGAAGCTCGTCAGGTCGTACTTCTCGTTCGGCGAGTGGATCCGGTCGTCGTCGAGGCCGAAGCCGATCAGCAGGGTGTCGCGCCCCAGGATCCGCTTGAAGTCGCCGACGATCGGGATCGAGCCGCCCGCGCCCACGGTCACCGCCGGCACGCCCCACTCGTCCTGCAGCGCCGCCTTGGCGGCCCCCAGCTGCGGCATGTCGAAGGGCAGGCTGATCGCCCGCGAGCCCTTGTAGGTGATGACCTCGACCTGGCAGTCGGCCGGCACCCGCGCGCGCACGAAGGCCTCGAAGCTCTCGGCGAGCCGCTTCGGGTCCTGGTCGTCCACGAGGCGGAACGAGACCTTGGCGGAGGCGGTGGAGGCGATCACCGTCTTGGTGCCCTCGCCCGTATAGCCGCCGATGATGCCGTTGGCGTCGCAGGAGGGGCGGGACTGCACCAGCTCGATCGGCATCCGCCCGCGCTCGCCCGCGGGCTCCTTGAGACCGATCGGCCCGAGCAGCGTCTCCGGCGTCAGGCCGAGGCCGCGCCACTGCTCCAGCACCTCCGGCGGGCGCTCGTGCACGCCCTCGTAGAAGCCCGGGATCGTCACCCGCCCGTCGGCGTCGTGCAGGTCGGCGATGATCTTCGACAGAACGTGGATCGGGTTGCGCGCCGCGCCGCCGAAGAAGCCGGAATGCAGGTCGCGGTCGGCGCAGGTGACCTTCACCTCGAAATAGGCGAGCCCGCGCAGCGACGACGTGATGGCCGGGGTCTTCCGGTCCCACATGCCGGTGTCGCAGACCAGCACCACGTCGCAGCCGAGTCTCTCGCGATTGGCCGCGACCCATTCGGGCAGGCCTTGTGATCCACTCTCCTCGGCGCCCTCGATCAGGATCGTGACGCCGCAAGGCAACTCGCCGTGCATGGCGATATAGGCCCGGCATGCCTCCACGAAGGTCATCACCTGACCCTTGTCGTCGGAGGCGCCGCGCCCGACGATCGTCTTGCCGCCCTGGCCGTCGTCAGCGATGTGCGGCTCGAAGGGCGGCGTCTTCCACAGGTCGAGGGGATCGACCGGCTGCACGTCGTAATGGCCGTAGAACAGGACGTGCGGCGCGCCCGGCTTCGGCCGGTGGGCCAGGACCACCGGGTGGAGCGAGGTCTCCTCCACCGAGGTCTCGAAGCCCAGCGCGGTCAGGTCCTGGGCGAGCCAGGCGGCGGCCTCGCGGCAATGCCCGGCATAGGCGGGATCGGTGGAGATCGACGGGATCCGCAGGAAGGCGAACAGCCGCTCCAGGGCGTTCTCCAGGTCCGTGTCGATGTCGTTGAGGATCGCGTCGAGCGCGGCCATCGGTGGCTCCGGGGTGCGGCGTGGACTCTGCGGGAAGGAGGGTTAGCCGAGGCGGGGTGGGGCCGGCAATGTCGGACGGTGCGGCGGCCGATATGCGCGCCGCAGGCGCGCCACCCTCGCTCACGGGTTGAGACGGCGCGCTCCGGAACAGGCGCAGATTGGAATGGTTATCGACCGGAAGCCCAGGCCGCGGCCCGCGCGTCGCTGCCGGTCGCTGCCCCGGACCGATCCGCTCCCGCCCGGCCCCGGCCGGCCCAGACCGTGGACGACATCATGCGCCTCGAGACCCAGCCGCCGGTGTCGGCGGACACGCCGATCGGCATCACGCTGACGATCAACGGGCAGCGGCGCGAACTGCAGGTCGCGCCGTGGACCACGCTCCTCGACCTCCTGCGCGAGCGGCTCGACCTCACCGGCACCAAGAAGGGCTGCGACCACGGCCAGTGCGGGGCCTGCACGGTGCTGGTGAACGGCACCCGGGTGAATTCCTGCCTGACGCTGGCGGTGATGAAGGACGGCGCCGAGATCACCACGGTCGAGGGGCTGGCCGCCCTCGGCGACCGGGCGGGCAGCAACGCCCTCCACCCGATCCAGGAGGCGTTCATCGAGCACGACGCCTTCCAGTGCGGCTACTGCACGCCGGGCCAGCTCTGCTCGTCGGTCGGCCTGATGAACGAGGGCCACGCCCACACCCGGGACGAGATCCGCGAGGCGATGAGCGGCAACATCTGCCGCTGCGGCGCCTACACCAACATCGTCGACGCCATCGAGGACGTCATGCAGGGAGGCGCCCGATGAACCGCTTCGACTACGTCCGTGCCGGCACGGTGGCGGAGGCGGTGCAGGCCTTCGGGGCCGGGGCCCGCTTCATCGCCGGCGGCACCAACCTGATCGACCTGATGAAGTACGAGGTCGAGAAGCCGGGCCGGCTGATCGACATCACCCGCCTGCCCCTCGACCGGATCGAGGACAGCGGGGACGGCCTGCGGATCGGGGCGCTCGTGACCAACGCCAAGGCGGCCTACGACGATCGGGTCGCGGCCCGGTACCCGCTCCTGCGCAACGCCATCCTGGCCGGCGCCTCGGCGCAGCTGCGCAACGCCGCCTCCACGGGCGGCAACCTGCTCCAGCGGACCCGCTGCTACTATTTCTACGACGTGGCCACGCCCTGCAACAAGCGCGCGCCCGGCTCCGGCTGCCCGGCGATCGGCGGGATGAACCGCATTCACGCGATCTTCGGGACGAGCGCGCACTGCATCGCCACGCACCCCTCCGACATGTGCATCGCGCTGGCCGCCCTGGAGGCCACCGTGCGGGTGAGCGGGCCGCAGGGCGACCGGTCGATCCCGTTCTCCGAGTTCCACCGCCTGCCGGGGGACTCGCCCGAGCGGGACACGAACCTCGCCCCCGGCGAGATCATCGTGTCGGTCGACCTGCCGGAGAGCCGCTTCCCGCAGCACTACACCTACCTGAAGCTGCGCGACCGCCTGTCCTACGCCTTCGCGCTGGTCTCGGTGGCGGCGGCCCTGGAACTCGACGGCGACCGGGTGAAGACCGCGCGGCTGGCGCTCGGCGGCGTCGCCCACAAGCCCTGGCGCAACCGCGAGGCCGAGGCCCTGCTGGAGGGCCGGCCCGCGACCCGCGAGAGCTTCCAGGCGGCGGCCGACCTGATCGTCGCGGAGGCCAAGCCCCAGTCGGAGAACGGCTTCAAGATCGATCTCGCCCGGCGCGCCATCGTGCGCGGCCTCGAGCAGGCCGCCGCCGGCACGCCCCAGTCGCTCAGCGACAAGCGCATCCAGTAGGGCCCGCCATGACCCAGACCTTCAGCTCCACCGGCCGCGACACCTTCGTCGGCAGCCCGCGCAGCCGCATCGACGGGCCCGCCAAGGTCACCGGGCTCGCCAAGTACGCGGGCGAGTTCGCCGCGCCCGACCTCGCCTACGGCGTTGTCGTGTCGAGCTCGATCGCCAAGGGCCGGATCACCGCCATCGACTCCGCCGAGGCCGAGGCGGTACCGGGCGTGCTCAAGGTGCTCACCCACGAGAACCGGCCGCGCACCGCGTGGCGGGACAAGAACTTCCAGGACCAGGTGGCGCCCCCCGGCTCGCCGTTCCGCGCCCTCTACGACGACCTGATCGTGTTCAACGGCCAGCCGGTCGCCCTGGTGGTGGCGGAGGATTTCGAGACGGCGCGCTACGCCGCGTCCCTCGTCCGCGTGAGCTACGCGATGGAGGAGCCCGGGACCGACCTGGAGGCCCTGCGCGGCACCGCCTACGACCCGCCCTACAAGCGCACGGGCATCAAGCCGCCGCCGGAGCCCTGGGGCGACGCCGACAAGGCGTTCGGCAGCGCGCCGGTCCGCGTCCAGGGTGCCTACAGCCTCGCCGACGAGCACCACAACCCGATGGAGCCGCACGCCTCCACGGTGGTGGTCGAGCAGGACGGCACCTACACGGTCTACGACAAGATCCAGGGCGTCTCGAACAGCCACCAGTATCTCACCAACGTCTTCGGCCTGAAGCCCGATCAGGTCCGGGTGCTCAACCCCTATCTCGGCGGCGGCTTCGGCTCGGGCCTGCGCCCGCAGTACCAGCTGTTCCTGGCGATGCTGGCCGCCCAGGAGCTGAAGCGCTCCGTGCGCGTGACCCTGACCCGCGACCAGCTGTGGAGCTTCACCTACCGGTCGGAGGCGCTGCAGACGATCGCGCTCGGCGCCGAGCCGGACGGGAGGCTGACGGCCCTGCGCCACGACGCCGTCCAGGGCACCTCGCAGTACGAGGATTACCAGGAGGTCGTCGTCAACTGGTCGGGCGTCCTCTATCGCTGCGACAACGTCGCCCTCGGCTACCGGCTGGTGAAGCTCGACACGCCGACCCCCGGCGACATGCGCGCGCCCGGCGCGGTGACCGGCGTCTTCGCCATCGAGACCGCGATGGACGAGCTCGCCTACGCGACCGGGCTCGACCCGATCGAGCTGCGGCTGAGGAACTACGCCGAGTCCGACGCCACCGCCGAGGGCAAGCCGTTCGGCTCGAAGGAGCTGAAGAGCTGCTTCCGGCAGGGCGCCGAGCGGTTCGGCTGGACGAGGCGCAGCCCTGAGCCCCGCTCCATGCGCGAGGGCCGGGAACTGGTCGGCTGGGGCGTGGCCACCGGCATCTGGGAATCGATGATGATGCAGTCGAGCGCCATCGCGACCCTGACGCCGGACGGCCGCCTGACGGTCGGCAACTCCACCGGCGACATCGGCACCGGCACCTACACGATCCTGACGCAGATCGCGGCCGACACGCTGGGCCTGCCGATGGACGCGGTCACCACCAAGCTCGGCGACACCCGCCTGCCGGAGGCCCCGGTCGCCGGCGGCTCGTGGACGGCCGCCTCCTCGGGCACCGCCGTGATGAAGGCCTGCCGCAACGTCGGCGCGCGGGTGTTCAAGCTCGCCCGCGCCATGGAGAACTCGCCGCTGGCCAACGTCGACTTCGACCGCGCCGTGTTCGCGGACGGCCGCATCGCGGTCGCGGGCGATCCGGGCCGCAGCGTGTCGCTCGTCGAGGTGCTGCAGGCGGCGGGCGTCGACAAGGTCGAGGCGATCGAGGAGGCCGGGCCCGACAAGGACTTCAATCAGAAGTACGAGGCCTACACCCACTCGGCGATCTTCGCCGAGGTGAAGGTCGACGAGGAGCTGGGTCAGGTCCGGGTCACCCGCATCGTCTCGGCGATCGCGGCCGGCAAGGTGCTGAACCCGAAGACGGCGCGCAGCCAGATCCTCGGCGGCGTGGTGATGGGGATCGGCTCGGCGCTCGAGGAGGAGTCGATGCTCGACCACCGCATCGGCCGGTTCATGAACCACAACCTCGGCGAGTACCATGTGCCGGTCCACGCCGACATCTACGACATCGACGTGATCTTCGTGGAGGAGGAGGACAAGGCGAACCCGCTGGGCGTGAAGGGGCTCGGCGAGATCGGCATCGTCGGCACCGCGGCCGCCATCGCCAACGCGGTCTTCCACGCCACCGGCAGGCGGGTGCGCGACCTGCCGATCACCGTCGACAAGCTCCTGTGAACAGCGGATGTTTCACGGGAAACATTGACGGTTCGGCAAGGAGTCGTGCGGGTCACGCTGGGCCGCGCCGTCAGCGCGCGCGCAGCGAAGCGACCCAGGACGGCGCGACATCGTCGAGCGTGGCGCTGTCTGGGTTGCTTCGCTGCGCTCGCAAGGACGAGGATGCGTCCGAGTCCTGCGAATAGGGACGGCGTGGGAATTTCTGTGAGCCCCCTGCTGGAATCCTGGCGCTTCTGGGCGCTCGCCGCCGCCGGCTTCGCGGCGCTGACCGCGATCCTCGCCAAGGTCGGGGTCGCGGGCGTGCCGTCGGACGTCGCGACCTTCGTGCGCACCGCGGTGATCCTGGTCTTCGCCGGCGCGATCGTGGTCGCCTCCGGGCAGGCCGGCGGCCTCGCGCAGATCTCCGGTCGGAGCCTCGTCTTCCTCGTCCTGTCGGGGCTTGCCACCGGGGCGTCGTGGCTCTGCTACTTCCGCGCGCTGTCGCTGGGCGACGCTGCCCGGGTCGCGCCGATCGACAAGCTCAGCGTCGTGCTGGTGGCGATCCTCGGCGCCACCCTGCTCGGCGAGACCCTCAGCCTCGCCGCCTGGGCCGGCGTCGCGCTGATCGCGGCGGGCGCGGCCCTCGTCGCCTCCGGACTGTGAGATCGTGCGCGCTGGCGCACCGATCCCTTAACGCGATGCGCGCATCCTGCGGTTGCCTCGCGAAAGGGGACCGTCATGGAATGGGTTTATCGCGGCTTCGAGACCTCGATGCTCGGTCTCGCTCTCTGTCTCGGACTCGGCGCCTGCCTCACGCTCGGCACCGCGCGCGTGCCGGCCGGAACGCTCTCCGTCACCCTGCCGATGCTCACGGTGACCGCCCCCGCGCCCTGAGGCGCGGGACCGGTCCGGCGGGGCGTCAGGCGGCGCCCTTCACGGCGCGGAACATGAAGCCCCGCGCCTCGGCGTCCATCTCCGCCTTGAAGGCGTGGCGGCCCTTCAGCGCCTCGGCGGCCTGGGCGGCCGGCCGCGCGTTGAGCGCGTCGAGGTGGCGCTTGACGTTGGGCAGGTCCCCGAAGGCGCCCTCGCCGAGGACGAAGGGCACCATCCGGGCCCAGCCCCAGACCGCCATGTCGACGATCGTGTAGGTGTCGCCCAGCACGTAGGTGCGGTCGGCGAGGCGCTGGTCCAGGATGCCCCAGTGCCGGCGCGCCTCGAAGGCGTAGCGCTCGGTGGCGTAGGCGCCCCCGTCCTGCGCGAAGTGGCGGAAATGCACGCACTGGCCGGAGAACGGCCCGATGCCGGTCGCCACGAACATCAGCCAGGACAGCATCTCGCCGCGGACCGGCTCGCCCTCCGGCAGGAACCGGCCGGTCTTGCCCGCCAGGTACATCAGGATCGCGTTCGAATCGAACACGGTGACGTCGCCGTCGACGATCGCCGGCACCTTCCCGTTCGGATTGACGGCCGTGTAGGCCGGATCGAACTGCTCGCCCCTGCGGGTATCGACCGGCACCGGCTCGTAGGGCAGCCCCATCTCCTCGAGGCAGAGGGCGACCTTCATGGGGTTGGGGCTGAGATTGTAGAAGAATCGAATCACGGCGCTCTCCCTGAACGACCCGGGCAGGATGTCCGGGCCCCGCGCCCGCACAAGGCGCGGCCGCGCAGGGCGGCTATTCCGCGACGATCTTGTAGCCGCGTCCCGGCACCAGCGCGGCGCCCCGGTCCAGCCCGTTGAGGACGAGGAACCGGTCGAGCGCCCGGTCGGGCACCGCCATGCGGCGGGCGAGGTCCTCGGCGC
Source organism: Methylobacterium sp. D53M (assembly GCF_053345625.1). Classification (NCBI taxonomy): domain Bacteria; kingdom Pseudomonadati; phylum Pseudomonadota; class Alphaproteobacteria; order Hyphomicrobiales; family Methylobacteriaceae; genus Methylobacterium; species Methylobacterium sp. D53M. The sequence goes on along the minus strand of NZ_JBKFAL010000009.1, from coordinate 140,854 downwards.
TGGTCGAGGTCGCCTGGACCACCTGCAGCCGCAGGGGGCGCAGGACCGCCTCGTCGGGCGACACGGCGACGAGGGTCGCGGTCCAGCGGCGGAAGGCCGGGTCGGGATCGGTGGCGCCCTTGGCGGCCATGATCATCCGGTAGGTCGAGTCGCCGATCCGGATGGCCGCGAGGCGGAAGGTCCACTCCTTCCCCCGCGACAGCGCGAAGGCCGCGGGGTGGCCCGCGACGTCCCGGGTCTCGAAGCCGGCCGGGTCGAGGGCGTCGTTCCAGCTCGCCTTGAGCACCGCCTCGAGGGGCTGGCCGTCCTTGGCCTCGATCTGGTCGAACAGCAGGCGCCGGGCGCCGTCCGGGGTGGTCCCGAGCACCGCCGAGCGGGTGTTCTCCAGGGTGAAGCCCTCCGGCACCTCGAAGGCGATGCCGAGGCCGGGATGGATGAAGCGGTGCCCGCGCACCGCGCCGTCGCGCGGGTTGTCGCCGTAGGCGAGCCCGTCCACCGCCGCGAGGTAGGCGGCGCGGTCGTCGGTGCCGATGCCCGGCGCGCCGATGCGGCGGGCCGCGCGGGTGACCTGGGTGATGCGCTCGGCCGTGCCCGGATGGGTCGCCAGCATGTCGGGCGCGGCGGCGCTGCCGGCCTTCAGCCCCGTGGAGCGGTTGAGCGCGGCGAGGAAGCGCCCGGCCGCGAACGGGTCGTAGCCGGCCTTGGCGAGGGTGCGCACGCCGGTGGCGTCCGCCTCCAGCTCCTGCTCGCGGGAGAACCGGGCGAGGGCGAAGCGCGACTGGCTCTGCAACTGCGCGCCGGTATCGGGGTCGTTCAGCACGTCGGCCACGACGCGGCTGACGAGCGCCGAGCGCAGCTCGAGCTCGCTGCGGGCCGTGGCGTGGTTGAGGGTCACGTGGGCCATCTCGTGCGCCAGCACGGCGGCCACCTCGGAGGTGTCGCTCGCCAGGGCGACGAGGCCGCGGGTGACGTAGAGCCGCCCGTTCGGCAGCGCGAAGGCGTTGACCACCGGCGAGTCGAGGAGCGTCACCGTGTAGGCCTGGTCGGGCCGGTCGCTGGCCTTCACGAGGCGGTCGGTCACCTCGGTCAGCATCCGCGTGACGTTGGGGGCCCGGGCCTCGCCCCCGAAGGAGGCCACGAGCTTGAGGTGGTCGGCATCGGCGGCGCGCTCGCGGCCGGTGGTGCGCGGCGCCTCCGCGGGAACCCGCACCACGGCCGGCCGCACGGTCGCCTCGGTCTGGTCGGCCACGCAGGCGCCGAGCAGCAGGGCGAGGCCGCCCAACGCCGCCGCGCCGAGGGTGCGCCGCTCCGCCGCGCGAGTCCGCCCCGCGCCGATGTGCCCCGTGATCCCGCCCATCGCGATCAGCGCCGCAATCCCCGTTCCCCCTCCGGATCGGCCTCCGGCCGGTCCGTCTCCTCGAGCGTCTCGAGCCCGTCGAGGGCGACCTCCAGGGTCGGACCGCGCCGGACCTCCAGGAGGCCGCGCACTTGCACGCGCCGGCCCTCGAGCGAGGCCGCACTCAAACCACGGGCGCGCATCATTCGCCAAGTGCGTTTCGATACTGTCACCGTGAGGCCGTCCGTGCCGCGGGCCGCGAAATCGAGATAGGTGCGCGCGCCGCGCTCGCCGACATGGCGGATTCGGCCCTCCGCGACGACGAAATGTCCGACCTTCTCCCGGAGCGCCGGGCCGTCCTCCGCCGCAGGGCGCGCCGCGCCCCAGAGGCCGAGCCCGCGCGCGCGGGCGGCCGCCTCCACGAGGCGCAGGCCGGGCCGGCAGAGCGAATCGGCCTCGTTCGCGTCCGCGTACGCGAGGCCGGCCCCGATGAGGCCGCCCGCCAGATCCGCGCCCTCCGCGATGTCGCCCTCCGCGACCAGGAGGTCGGCCCGCGCGCGCTCCCACCGGTCGGGCTGCCCGCGGGGAGCCACCGTGACCCGGGCGCCCCGCCGGGTCTCGAGCCAGGTCCGCGCGGCGGACGCGGCCTCCGGCGTGTCCGGCCAGCGCAGCGAGTCCAGCACCGCCCGGAGGCCCGAGACCATACGGATCTCCCCGCGGGGCCCGATTTCCGCCACCACCTCGTCGCGCGCCGGCCCGGTCGCGCACGCCGACGGCCCGGCGCGCGACGCGGCGCGTGCCGGACAGGGCGGCGCCGCGGCGAGCGCCGCCGCCAACAAGGTCGCCATCGAGGTCGCCAGCGGGCGTCCCCGCACGACCGCCGCGCGCCCGCGCATCGGTTCCCCCCGCGATCGCGGGCTCCGGCACCGCGCCGCCCCACCGGTCGCGGTTGGCCTCGGCCGGCGAGAATGCTATGGAGCGCCGGTCGTCTCCGTAGCTCAGCTGGACAGAGCACAGGTTTCCTAGAAGGTTCAATTGGGCGTCGCGCCGGGAAACCGCGCGACGGATCCGCTCAAAGTCGGGGAAAGCTTCCGGCATCGACGCGCCGCCGTCCGATGCTCTGCCGATCCCGAGCCAAGCCCGCGCGGCGCCCCGGCGTTCTGCGGGAAGGTGTAGAGACTAGACGGGCGGCACCTACCGGTTGGATGCAGTCCAGCCCACGGTGAAGGGATAGTCCAGGCCACGAACGCGGTCCTTCGGGGCGCGGCGGCGAAAGCCGAAGTGGTATGAAACCTGGGGTCGCAGGTTCGAGCCCTGCCGGGGACACCAAGTTGTCTATTCTTGCAGATCTCCCGGCCGCAGAGCCGTGAGCAAATCGTCCACCACGTCGAACGCCTGCCGGTGACAAGTACCGAGGGGCGCGCTAAGCTTTGCCGCCAGGATTCATGGCAGGGGGTGGACGAGCACTTCATGGCGGGCCAGAAGACCGATCAGCGCGACGTCTATGTCGGGCAACGCATCGCCGAGCAGCGCCGCAAGGCATCGCTCACACAGCGCCGCGTCGCGCAGAGCTTCGGTATGTCTGCAGCTCAGCTCCAGAAGTACGAGAAGGGAACCAACCGGATCAGCGCCGTCCATCTCGACATCTTCTCGCGCATGACCGGGGTGCCGATGGATTACTTCTTCAAAGGAATGCCCCGGAACGATGACTTCATCGCGCCGGGCTTCAGCGAGCGCGAGCAGTCGACCCTGTCGGAAGCCGGGCTGAAGGGGCTGGCGGAAGTCGTCGGCCGCCACATCACCGAGAACTTCTCCGAAGAGGCGCGCCGCGACGTGGCCGACGCCATCCGGGCCCTCGAGAGCAAGCTCGGCGGCTGAGCGCGGGGGCGGGCCCCGGGGCGCCGGGTGATCGTTTTTCCGGTCGCTTCGTCCGGTATAGCGGATCCGTTCGTTCCTCCATCTTGACCGGCCCCCGGCCGGGTGCGAGAACCCCGGCCCCATGAAGGGTCAAACGCCGCGATCGCGACGGCGTACCTCTGCAGCCGAGGCCGTCCGATGCCGCGTTCCAACTACCTGTTCACCAGCGAGTCCGTGTCCGAGGGACACCCCGACAAGGTCTGCGACAGGATCTCGGACACCGTGGTCGACGCCTACCTCGCGGCGATGCCGGAGGCGCGGCTCGGCGTCGAGACACTCGCCACGACCAACCGCATCGTCATCGCCGGCGAGGTGCGCGGACCCGATTCGGTGACCTTCAAGGACCTCGAGGCCCTGACCCGCGAGGCCGTGAAGGACATCGGCTACGAGCAGTCGGGCTTCCACTGGAAGAACAACGACGTCGCGATCCACCTGCACGCCCAGTCGGCCGACATCGCCCAGGGCGTGGACGCGGCCGGCAACAAGGACGAGGGCGCGGGCGACCAGGGCATCATGTTCGGCTACGCCGCCGACGAGACGCCCGAGCTGATGCCGGCGCCGATCTTCTACGCCCACAAGATCCTCAAGGACCTCGCCGACGCCCGCAAGGCGAAGCAGGGCGACGCCGCCAAGCTCGGCCCCGACGCCAAGAGCCAGGTCACGGTCCGCTACGAGAACGGCCGCCCGGTCGAGGTGACCCAGATCGTGCTGTCGACCCAGCACCTCGACGAGTCCCTCGATTCCGCGGACGTCCGCGCCATCGTCGAGCCCTACATCCTGAAGGCGCTGCCGCAGGGCTGGGTCAACGAGGGCACGGTCTGGCACGTGAACCCGACCGGCAAGTTCGTGATCGGCGGCCCGGACGGCGACGCCGGCCTCACCGGCCGCAAGATCATCGTCGACACCTACGGCGGCGCGGCCCCGCACGGCGGCGGCGCGTTCTCCGGCAAGGACCCGACGAAGGTCGACCGCTCGGCGGCCTACGCGGCGCGCTACCTCGCCAAGAACGTGGTGGCCGCGGGCCTCGCCAGCCGCGCCACGATCCAGCTCGCCTACGCCATCGGCGTGTCGAAGCCGCTCTCGATCTACGTGGACCTGCACGGCACCGGCACGGTCGACGAGGCCAAGCTCGAGGCCGTGCTGATGGACGCCATGGACCTGTCGCCCCGCGGCATCCGCACGGCGCTCAGCCTGAACAAGCCGATCTACGCGCGCACCTCGGCCTACGGCCATTTCGGCCGCGCCCCCGAGGCCGACGGCGGCTTCTCGTGGGAGCGCACCGACCTCGCCGGCAAGCTGAAGTCGGCGCTGGCCTGAGGGCGGCTTCCGCTCGGCCCCGGGCCGACGCGCGGGCCGGAGATCGGCGGCGCGCCGGGGCGACGTGAATGCGGTGCGGGCGGTGCTTCGAGCGCCGCCCGGTCCCGGATGCTCCGCGGTCCCGCGGCCCGCGTTCCCGATCGGGCGCTGGCGGCGCGGTGCGTTCGGCGCCGGGCGACCGCGCGGGTGCCGCGCCACCCGATCGTGCCGCGTCGCGGCGTGCCGGGCGCGGTGTCCCGGACGGCATCCCACCGACGCGCCCCGTCTCCGGTCGTGACCTGGGACGCGTCCCATCTCCGAGGTAGACTGAGCCGGTGGACACCGACGCCCCTGGACGCTCCGACCACCCGGTCGAGGAGCCGGAGCGCGCCTTCTTCGGGCGCCGCAAGGGCAAGCGCCTGCGCGGGCAGCAGGAGCGCCGGCTCGCCGAGCTGCTGCCGAGCCTGCGGGTCGACCTGCCGCCGGGCGACGGGATCCTCGATCCGCGCGCGCTGTTCCCCGCCATGCCGGCGCCGCCGGAGGCGCTGTGGCTGGAGATCGGCTTCGGCGGCGGCGAGCACCTCGCCGCCCAGGCGGCCGCGCATCCGGCCGTCGGCATCATCGGCGCCGAGCCCTTCGTCAACGGCGTGGTCAAGCTGCTGGCGGCGATCGAGGCGCGGGCGCTGCGCAACGTCCGCATCCGCGACGAGGACGTGACCGCCCTGCTGGCGCGCCTGCCGGATGCCTGCCTCGACCGGGTCTACCTGCTCTATCCCGATCCCTGGCCCAAGCGGCGGCAGCGCAAGCGCCGGTTCGTCTCCGACGCGTCGCTCGCCGAGATCGGCCGGGTCCTGAAGGACGGCGGCCTGTTCCGCTTCGCCAGCGACATCGACGACTATGCCGGCTGGACGCTCGTCCGGGCCGCGCGGTGCCCGGTCCTCGCCTGGACGGCGCGGGACGCGCGGGACTGGACGCGGCCGTTCCCGGGCTGGCCCGGCACGCGCTACGAGGCCAAGGCGCTGGCAGCGGGCCGCCGGCCCACCTATCTGGAATTCGCCCGCCGCCCCCGCTGAGAGCCCCCGCGGTCGGGTCGCGCGGGTGCCCGGTCGCCGCAGGCGGAGCGGAACGCCTTGCCACAGTCACGCTCGGGCGCCATCCTCAGGGCCCGCCGCGGTCCGGGATCGTGGCGGGAGGGGGCTCATCTCCGGCGGGAGCGCGCCACGGCGCGTTCGAGGATTCTTCCGAGTGAATGAGAGGGTGGGTCAGGACCCGACGGCGGAGGACCCGTTGCGCGCCGGCTTCGACGAGGCCGCGATCGGCCTCGCCGTGCTGTCGGCGGACGAGGCGGGGATCGTCGCCGCCAACCGGGCCCTGCACGATCTCGCCGGCTGGCCGCCCGGCACCCTGCCCGGGCGCGCGGCCGCCGAACTCCTGGGCGAGGGGCCGGAGGGGCTCCGGGACGGTCTCCAGGTCTGGCGCCGGGCGGACGGCACGCCCCTCGACGTGCGGGTCCGGCGCGCGGGCCGGACCCTGGCGGTCGAGACGGTCGACGTGGACGCGGCGGCCCATTCCGAGGCGAACCGCGAGGCCCTCGCGGCCGCCGGGCTCGGGGAATGGCGCTGGGACCGCGCGACCGGCCTCCTCACCCTGTCGCGCCGCGCCGCCCGCATCCTCGGGCGCCCGCCGGGCCGCTCCGTCTCGTGGGAGGAGCTGAAGACCGGCCTGTCGCCGGCGGAGCTCGCGCGCCTGAGCGCGCTGATCGCCGAGGCGGACGGAACCGACGAGCCCTACCAGTTCGACACGGCCACGACGGTGGCAGGGCGGACCGTGATCCTGCGGGTGCGGGGGCAGGCCGTGCCGGGCCCCGACGGCGCGCCGATCGGCATGGTCGGCGTCCTCCAGGACATCACCACGCGGGTCGAGGCCCGGGACGAGATCCTGTCCCGCGACCAGCGCCTGCGGGTCGCCACCACGGTCGCCCGGCTCGGCATCTTCGAGTGGCACATGCTCGAGGACCAGGCGATCTGGGAGAACGAGCACATGTACGAGATCTTCGGGCACGCGCCCGAGGACGGGACGATCGGCAAGACCGAGTTTCTCAACGACATCCTCCACCCGGACGACCGCCCCGCGGTCCGGCGGGCGATCTCCAAGGCGCTGCGCGAGGACGGGGACCTGCACATCAGCGGCCGGATCCGGCGCAAGTCCGACGGCGTGTGGCGCACGATCGACATGGCCGGCCGGTTCGAGCGCGACGCCCCCGGCCGCCTGCCGCGCCGCCTGATCGGCGTCGTCGCGGACGTGACCGACCGCCGGGTCGCGGAGGAGCGCCAGAGCCTGCTGATCCGCGAGCTGCACCACCGGGTGAAGAACACGCTGGCCACCGTCCAGGCCATCGTGGGCTCCACCGCGCGGACGGCGTCCAGCATCGAGAGCTTCTACGAGGCCTTCGTGGGGCGGATCAAATCCCTGGCGCACACGCACTCGGTGCTCACCGAGGACACGTGGCAGACGGCGTCGATCGCCAATCTCCTGCGCAATGAGCTGAAGCCCTACGCGGAGGTGGCCCCGGACGGCGCCGCCGAGGGGCGCATCAGCCTCGACGGGCCGGCGATCGACCTGCCCTCCGAGATCGCGGTGCCGATCGGCATGGCGATCCACGAGCTGACCACCAACGCGGCGAAGTACGGGGCCCTGTCGAACCGCACCGGCCGGGTGGCTGTGGAATGGTCCCTGGAGCCCGGCGGCCCGGCCGGGATCCTGCGGTTCTCCTGGCGCGAGACCGGCGGGCCGCCGGTCTCACCGCCGAGCCGCCAGGGCTTCGGCTCGCGCCTGCTGCAGCGGGTCCTGATCACCCAGGTCCAGGCCGAGGTGACCACCGACTACGCCCCCGGGGGTTTCTCCCTGACCATGCGGGCCCCGATCCCGCCGCGCAACGACAGCCTCAACCCGCTGGTGTGACGCCGCTGCCGCCCTCGGGGCGGGTTCAGGCCGCGCCGCGGGTCCCGGACTCGCCGCCGCCGTCCACGAAGGCCTTCAGCTCGTCGAGGGACGCGAAGGTGAAGCGGCCCTGCGGCGTCTCCGCCTCGATCGAGCCGTCCTCGAACATCACGTAGGTGTTGCCGCCGGAGGCGTAGCGCCCCACCACGGTGCGCGGGGTGGCCGGCGGGTCCGGCTCGGGCTCGGCGGGCGTGTCGAGGCTCGGGCGCAGGGCCGGCGGCTCCTCCGCGGCTGCCTTCTCGGGCTCTTCCCGCGGCGGCGGCTCGGGGGCGGCGAACAGGTCGTCCTCGGGCGCGATCGCGCGCTCGGTCGGCGTGTCCGGCTCGGGGCGGCGGTCCGCCTCCGGGACGAGGACGGGCGGGACCGCGTGCGCCGGCTCGGCCGGAACCGGCTTCGGCGCTTCGACCGCGCCGGGTTCCGAGAAGGGGGCGCGGGCCTCGTCGGCCCGGAGCTCCAGGCTCGGCTCGATCCGGGGACGCTCGGGATCGAAGGCCGGCTCGACCACCGACGGCACGATGAAGGCGGGCGCCGCCGGCAGGACCGGCGGCAGCCGGGTCCGACCCTCGTCGACGGGCGCCGGTGCCGGCGCTGCGGCGGGGGCCGGCCGCGCGCCGGCCGCCGGGGCGCGCCCGAGCGCGCGCTCCACCCGCCGGAACCCGAGCGCCACGACGCCGAGGCCGAGCAGCACCGCGCCCGACGAGGCCGCGACCGACCCCGCGATCACCATCGCGAGCCCGCTCTCCAGACGCACGTACGGGAAGCCCTGGATCACGGCGGCGCAGCCCCCGATGATCATGGCGGCGGCGAGCGCGAACAGCGCAGCGATCATGTTACTCTCTGACACGGGCCGGCTGACGGCCGGCGCTCAAGGCGTGCCGCACAGTAAGGCCTAGCCGTCATATTGCAAAACTCGGGACCGAGATGCCGGGGAAACCGGAATAGTCCGGATCTGCGCCGGCTATCTCCGGGTCGGCCGAGCCGCCGCGTGCCGGCGATCTGCGGAACTTCCCGCGCCGCCGTGGCGGAACGGCGTTGCCGTCCCGCGGCCACCGACTTACCTAGCGGGCTCTCGACTCGGGAGCCCCCGCCGGGGACGAGGCCGCCCCCTGCTTAGCGGAGATAGACGCGATGACCTTCACCCTGCCGGAACTGCCCTACGCCTACGACGCGCTGGGGCCGTACATGTCGAAGGAGACCCTCGAGTTCCACCACGACAAGCACCACAAGGCCTACGTCGACACGGGCAACAAGCTGCTTGAGGGTACGGATCTCCAGGGCAAGAGCGTCGAGGAGATCGTCAAGGCCGCCTACAACACGAATCAGCCGCTCTTCAACAACGCCGGCCAGCACTACAACCACATCCACTTCTGGCAGTGGATGAAGCCGAACGGCGGCGGCGCGATCCCGGGCGCGCTGGCCAAGAAGATCGACGAGGATCTCGGCGGCGCCGAGAAGTTCAAGGCGGACTTCATCCAGGCGGGCGTCGGCCAGTTCGGCTCGGGCTGGGCGTGGCTCGCCGTCAAGGACGGCAAGCTCGCGATCATGAAGACCCCGAACGGCGAGAACCCGCTGGTCCACGGCGCCAAGCCGATCCTCGGCGTCGACGTGTGGGAGCACTCCTACTACATCGACTACCGCAACCGCCGTCCCGACTACCTGAAGGCGTTCATCGAGAACCTCGTGAACTGGGAGCACGTGGAGAAGATGTACACCGAGGCGACCCGCTGAGGCGTATCGCCGGTGCCGCGGATCCTGTGTCCGCGGCACCCTTGAGGTGGCGCACGAAACCGGCTCTTGATGCGCGCGACGCCGGCTGACCCGGTGCAGATGGGGCCGGCCATTTCCTCTCGATCGACACGCGCGACGCTTCGACCGTGCTCCCGCCCGCCCCCGTTGCGGGGGGAGGTGGTGGGCGAGCGCCCCAACCCATGATCCGCTCGATCCTGTCGGTCGGCGGCTGGACCCTGGTCTCCCGCGTCACCGGCTTCGCCCGCGACGTGGTCATGGCCGCCGTGATGGGCGCCGGGCCGCTGGCGGACGCCTTCGTGGTCGCCTTCCGGCTCCCGAACCATTTCCGCGCGATCTTCGGCGAGGGCGCGTTCAACACCGCCTTCGTGCCGGCCTATGCCGGGCTCGCGGAATCCGGCGTGCCCGGGGAAGCCCACCGCTTCGCTGACCGCGTCTTCACCCTGATGCTGATCGTGCAGCTCGTGCTGCTCAATCTCGCCCTGCCGGCCATGCCCTGGGTGGTCCACGCCCTGGCGCCGGGCTTCGCCGAGGACGGCGAGCGCTTCCAGCTCGCCGTGGCGCTGACCCGCATCACCTTCCCGTACCTGCTGTTCATGACGCTGGTGACGCTGCTGTCGGGCATCCTGAACGCCCACCGGCACTTCGCCGTGGCGGCGGGCGCCCCGGTCCTGCTCAACCTCGCCATGCTGGCGGCCCTGGGGTTGAGCTTCCTGTTCCCGAACGCGGCCTACGCCGCCGCCTGGGGCGTCGCCGTCTCGGGGGTGCTCCAGTTCGGGCTGCTGTGGTGGGGCTGCCGCCGCGTCCGCGTGATGCCGGACCTCGCGGTGCCGCGCCTCGATCCAGCGCTGAAGCGCTTCTTCACGGTGCTCGGGCCCGCGGTGATCGGCGCGGCCGGCTTCCAGATCGCCACCTTCGCCGACACGATCATCGCGAGCTGGCTGCCCACCGGGGCGGTCTCGGCGCTCTACTACGCCGACCGGCTCTACCAGCTGCCCTTCGGGGTCATCGCCATCGCGGCCGGCACCGTACTGCTGCCGGAGATGAGCCGCCGGATCGCGGCCGGCGACGTGGCCGGAGCCCACGCGGCCCAGAACCGGGCCGCGGGCTTCTCCCTGGCCCTCTCGGCGCCGTTCACCGTGGCGTTCCTGACCATCCCGGGCCTGATCATGGCGGCGCTGTTCCAGCGCGGCGCCTTCAGCGCCGAGGACGCGGCGCGGGCGGCCTCGGTGCTGGCGGCCTACGGCCTCGCGCTGCCGGCCGTCGTGCTGGTGCGCAGCGCCGTGGCGAGCTTCTACGCCCGCCAGGACACGAAGACGCCGCTCTGGGCCTCCCTGACCGCGATCGGCGTCAACGTCGCCCTGAAGCTGTGGCTCACCGGCCCCTACGGCGTCACCGGCCTCGCGCTCGCCACCGCGGTCGCCCAGTGGGTGAACCTGCTGCTGCTGCTCGTCCTGGCCAAGCGCCGGGACTGGACGGCGCCGGGGCGCACGCTCGGCCTCACCGTCGCCGGTGTGGCGCTGGCCTGCCTGGGGCTCGCGGCGGTCGCCGTCTACGGGCAGGGGCTCGTCCAGGCGCTGGTGCCGGCCCTGCCGCACGGGCGCGACCTCGTCGTCCTGGCGGTGCTGGGGCTCGCCGGAGCCCTGGTCTACGGCGGCCTGCTGGCGGGCCTGCTGCACCTGTTCGGCCTGCGCCTGCGCCGGGCTTGAGTGACCCGGCCGGGCTCGCCGCCGCGCGGGTCCGGCCCCAGATCGGGCGAGAGCACCCAGTGAGGACCGCCATGACCGACGCACCGAATCCCCTCGCGGGCGTGAAGGCCGCGGTGTTCGACGCCTACGGCACGCTGTTCGACGTGAACGCCGCGGTCCAGCGCTACGCCGAGGCGGTGGGGCCGGACGCCGCCCACCTCTCCGAGGTCTGGCGCAACAAGCAGCTCGAGTACAGCTGGACCCTGTCGCTCATGGGCCATTACGCCGCCTTCTGGGACCTCACCGTGCGGGCCCTCGACTACGCCCTGGCAGTCCACCCGAACGTCGATCCCGGCCTGCGCGAGCGGCTCCTCGACGCCTACCGGGACCTCGAGGCCTACCCGGAGGTCCCGGGCGTGCTGGCGGCCCTGCGCAAGCGCGGCATCCGCACCGCCGTCCTCACCAACGGCAACGCCGCCATGGTCGACCGGGCGGTGGCCTCCGCGGGACTGGCCGACCACCTCGACGCGGTCCTCTCGGTGGACGACGCGCAGGTGTTCAAGACCCATCCCGACGCCTACCGGATCGCCCTGACCCGGCTGGCGGTGGGGCAGGGCGACGTGCTGTTCTGCTCGTCGAACCGCTGGGACGTGGCGGGGGCGGGGGCCTTCGGGTTCCGGACCGCCTGGGTCAACCGCAGGGGCCTGCCCGACGAGTACGCGGATCTGGCGCCCACGACGGTGGTGGGATCTCTCGACGGGCTGCTCTGAGGGGGGATCTGCGGCAGCCGCGTCCGGCGCGGGAAGTGCCCATTCCGTCCTTGCGAGCGCAGCGAAGCAATCCAGGGACACGGCTACTTCCGGGCAAAGCGCGCTGCCCTGGAGTTGCTTCGCTGCGCTCGCGAGGACGGCAGCGCCTCGCCTCAGACCGGAGCGACTGCGGGCCGCCTTATCCGGCACACAATTCAATTGGCCCACTTCGCGGATTCTTAATCCTCCCGGTGTTGGATCATCCTCAACACGAACGGGAGATGTTTCGCGTGTCCTTGAACGGTTCCTTCACGACGATCCGCGCTGGGGCCGCAGCCCTCGCGGTCACCCTGGTGCTCGGGGCGGTCGCCCCGGCCACCGCCCGCGACCAGACCGGCGCCATCGTCGGCGGCCTCGCGGCCGGCGTCGTCGGCGGCATGGTCGGCAGCGCCCTCGTCAACGGCGCGAACCCGCCGCCCCCGCCGCCGCCGCCGGAGTACCGCCCGCGCCGGGTCGTGGTCGAGGAGCCCGAGACCATCGTGGTGCGCGAGCGCCGCGGCCCGATCTGCCACTACGAGCGCCGCAAGGAGTGGCTCGGCGACGGCGAGTTCACCTACCGCCGCGTCGAGGTCTGCGAGTAAATCGCGTCCGCGGTTATCGGACCGGCGCCGCGTCCCCCGGGGGGCGCGGCGCGTCTCATTTCACGACCAGCCAGTCCTCGACCACGAGGGCGTCGAGGCCGGTGGTATAGAACATCAGGATCGCGTCCTCCGCGCCGTGGAGGATCGGCTTGCCCATCACGTTGAAGCTCGTGTTGAGCAGGATCGGCACGCCGGTGATCTCCGCGAAGGCGCCGATCAGGGCCGCGTAGGCCGGGTTGCGCGCCGCCGTGACGCTCTGGAGCCGGCCGGTGCCGTCTTCGTGCACCACCGCCGGGACGCGGGCGCGGACCGCCTCGCGCCAGACCAGGGTCCGCTCCATGTAGGGGCTGTCGGCGTAATCCTCGAACCAGTCCGGCCCGGCCTCCGCCAGGATCGACGGCGCGAACGGCCGGAACGCCTCCCGGTACTTCACCTTGGCGTTGAGCGCGTCCTTGGCGCCCTCCGGCCGCGGATCGGCCAGGATCGACCGGTTGCCGAGCGCCCGGGGCCCGAACTCCGCCCGGCCCTGCACCCAGCCGACGAGGCCGCCCTCGGCCAGGATCCGCGCCGCCGCGCGGGTCGCCTCCGCGTGGCCGACGCGCCGGGCCCGGGGCTCCTGCTCGGCGAGCCGCTCCATCGGCGCCGTGGAGACCCGCGAGCCGAGATAGGGCGTGAGCGGCCGGGCGGCGGGCGGCGGACCGGCCCAGTCCGGATGGTCCTCCGCGTAGGCGAGCCACGCCGCGCCGACCGCGTTGCCGTCGTCCGCCGGGGCCGAGGGCACGTGCAGCCGGGTGAAGCCGGACCGGCCGAGCACCCGGCCGTTGTAGGAGGAGTTCAGCCCGCAGCCGCCGGCGATCACGAGGTTCTCGGACGGCGCCAGCGCGTGGGCCTCCGCCACCAGCGCGTCCATCAGCGTCGCGAACAGGTCCTGGCCGCAGCGGGCGAGGTCGGGCCAGCCGTTCTCCAGGGCATCGGCCGGACGGCGGGCGCGGATCTCCGCAGCGACCGCCCGGATCGTCTCCGCGTCGGCGTAGCGCAGGCGGTGGCCCTCGACCGTGCAGAGCCGGCCGAGCAGGGCGGCGAGGTCCGGGTCGGGCCGGCCGTAGGGGGCGAGCCCCATGATCTTCCACTCCTCGCCCTTCACCTGATCGAAGCCGGCGAGGTCGGTGATCAGTCCGTACAGGAAGCCCAGCGAGCCGCGCCCGCGGTGGCGGCGCAACTCCGTGATCCGGCCGCCCTCCAGGCGGTAGATCGCCGCCGCACCGGTCTCGCCCATGCCGTCGACCACCAGGGCGGTGGCCGTCTCGAAGGGGCTGCCCCAGAGGCCGTAGGCGGCGTGGCACAGGTGGTGCGGGTAGCGCCGCTGCCCGGCGATCGTCGCCCGGGGCGCCGCGCCGCTGATCCGCGCCTCCTGGTTCAGGGCCAGCAGGGTGCCGTGGCCGGCCCGCTCCTGGGCGCCGTGGAGGTCGGCGATGAACACCCGCTCGGCCTGCTCGGGCACGAAGGAGCGGTTGAGCGCCGTGGTGTGGGCGGCGAGCGCCATCAGGTCGAAGGCCCCGGCACCGGCCTGGCCGCGCAGGAAGTCGGTGAATTGCGGGCCCCAGGTCGAGGCGACGACGAGTTCCGAGCCCGGCGGGACGTGCGCCTTCAGCAGTGCGGCCATCTGCGACGGGGCGTCCGGCTCGCAGTTCGGCGCGCGCTTGTACTGCAGGGCGCGCTCCGCCGCCTCGGCGAAGAGCAGGGTGCCGTCGGGCCCGACCAGGGCGAGGGCCGGGTCGTGGAAGGTGGTGGCGAGGCCGAGATAGAAGCGCATGCCCACGGGGGGTAGCGCATTTTCGCGCCGGACGGAGCCCGGCACGTGGAAGAGGTGCCGTCCTTGCGCCGCCGTCATTGCGAGCGGAGCGAAGCAATCTAGACGGCGCCACGCTTCCCGATGTTCCGCTGCACTGGGTTGCTTCGCTGCGCTCGCAATGACGAAGCGCGCCGCCCGCTAGTGCGGGGCGACGCGGCGCTTCGCGACGAGGAGGATCGCCGCGCCGGCGACTCCCGACAGGGCCGAGCCCGCGAGCACGCCGAGCTTCACGGCGGTCTCGTGCTGCGGGTCCGGGAAGGCGAGGCCGCCGATGAACAGGCTCATGGTGAAGCCGATGCCGCACAGGACCGCGACCCCGTAGACCTGCCCCCAGCCGGCCCCGGCCGGGCGCTTGGCCCATCCCAGCGCCACGGCCAGCCGCAGGCTCGCGAACACGCCGGCCTGCTTGCCGAGGAACAGGCCCGCCGCGATGCCGAGCGTCACCGGCTGGAGCAGGGCCTCGGGGGTGAGGCCGGAGAGGTCGACGCCGGCATTGGCGAAGCCGAAGACCGGCACCACCCCGTAGGTGATCCAGGGGGCGAGGGCGTGCTCCAGCCGGTGCAGGGGCGAGTGCGCGTCCTCCGGCCGGCCCGGGCTGACCCGGATCGGGATCGTGAGCGCGAGCAGCACCCCCGCGATCGTCGCGTGGATCCCGGAGCGCAGCACGAGGACCCACAGCACGAGGCCGAGGAGCCCGTAGGCCGGGAGCCACCCGATCCCCGCCCGGTTGAGGCCGTAGAGGGCGGCCAGCACCAGGGCGGCGAGCGCCAGCATGGTGAGGTCGAGGCCGGAGCTGTAGAACAGCGCGATCACCACCACGGCGCCGAGGTCGTCGACGATGGCGACCGCGCTGAGGAAGATCTTGAGGGAGACCGGCACCCGCGACCCGAGGAGCGCGAGGACGCCCAGCGCGAAGGCGATGTCGGTGGCGGCCGGGATCGCCCAGCCCCGCAGGGTGCCGGCCCCGAGATTGGTGAGCGCGTAGAATGCGGCCGGGACCGCCATGCCGCCGAGCGCCGCGAAGCCCGGCAGGACCCGGTCGGGCCAGGTCCGCAGCCGCCCGTCGAGCGCCTCGCGCTTGATCTCCAGGCCGACCAGCAGGAAGAACCCGGCCATCAGGCCGTCGTTGATCCAGTGCTGCACGCTCATCGGGCCGAGTTCGGCGTGGAGGGCGTGCGCGTAGGTGTGCGCGAGCGGCCCGTTGGCGACGACCAGCGCCAGGGCCGCCGCCGCCATCAGGATCAGCCCGCCCGCCGCCTCGCCGGCGAGCAGCGTGCGGATGATCGAGAGGGGGCGGGGCCTCCGCCTCGGAGGGGCGCGGTCAGGGGCGGGCGAGGTCATCGCGACACGCCTTGCCGCGCATCGGAGACGCGCGCAACCGCGCGGCCGCGACCGTTACGACGTCCGCCCCAGCGCCGCGCGGATCAGAGCCAGCCCGTCCGCGCTCGACCACGCGGCCGGCCCCTTCATCACCCCGATCGTGCAGCCCTGCGCGTCGACCAGCATCGTGGTCGGCAGGCCGGGCGACTGCGTGTCGCGCTGGAGGATCGGCAGCACGCGGCCGCCGGGATCGGCGTAGAAGGCGAGGTCGTGGATGCCCGCCTGCTTCAGCCATTCCGACGGCTTCTCGAGGTTGCGCGTGTCGACGTTGATCGCGACGACCTGGAAATCGGGGCCGCCGAGCTGCGCCTGGAGCCGGTCGAGGGCCGGCATCTCGGCCTTGCAGGGCGCGCACCACGTCGCCCAGAGATTCACGAGGAGCAGCCGGCCCCTGAGGTCGGCGAGGCCGGTCTCGGCGCCGTCCGGCCCCTTGAACCGGATGTCCGGCGCGGGCCGGGCCTGCGGCGGGGCCTGCATGGCGGCGACCTCGCCCTTCGCGGCCGCATCGACCCGGGCGAGCGCCGGCTTGGCGGCGGCGCAGGGCTGAAGGGCGCCGCCCGTGTTGCCGGGCAGGAGACCGCTCCCGTATAGGGCGAGGCCGAGGACGGCGAGCGCGGCGACGCCCGCGCCGGCCAGGATGGGCGTGCGGCCGGGCATCAGGCTCGGGCCTCGGGACGGTCAGGGCGCGGAAGGATCGACATGAGCAACCGGATGTGGGGCGGCCGCTTCGCGAGCGGCCCGGCGGAGATCATGGAGGAGATCAACGCCTCCATCGGATTCGACAAGCGCCTCGCGCCCCAGGATATCCGCGGCTCGCTGGCGCATGTGGCGATGCTGGGCCAAGCCGGCATCCTGCCGGCGGAGGATGTGGCCGCGATCGAGGCCGGGCTCAAGTCCGTGCGCGACGAGATCGAGGGCGGCACCTTCGCGTTCAAGCGCGAGCTCGAGGACATCCACATGTCGGTGGAGAGCCGGCTGACCGAGATCGTCGGCCCGGCCGCCGGGCGCCTGCACACGGCGCGCTCGCGCAACGACCAGGTCGCCACCGACATGAAGCTCTGGGTGCGCGACACCCTCGATTCCCTCGACCAGCAGGCCGCCGACCTGCAGCGCGCCCTCAGCCAGGCGGCGCTGAAGCACGCCGGCACCGTGATGCCGGGCTTCACCCATCTCCAGTCGGCCCAGCCGGTGACCTTCGGCCATCACTGCCTCGCCTATGTCGAGATGCTGGCCCGCGACCGGGGCCGGTTCCGCGACGCCCGGGCGCGGCTCAACGAGTGCCCGCTCGGCGCCGCCGCGCTCGCCGGCACCTCCTTCCCGATCGACCGGCACGCCACCGCGGCGGCCCTCGGCTTCGACCGGCCGACCGCCAACTCCCTCGACTCGGTCGCCGACCGCGACTTCGCCCTGGAGGCGCTGGCGGCGGCCTCGATCTGCGCCGTGCACCTGTCGCGCTTCGCCGAGGAGCTGGTGGTCTGGACCTCGGCCCAGTTCAACTTCGTGCGGCTGTCGGACGGGTTCACGACCGGCTCGTCGATCATGCCGCAGAAGCGCAACCCCGACGCCGCCGAGCTGGTGCGCGCGAAGAGCGGCCGGATCATCGGCGCGCTGACCGGCCTGCTCATCGTCATGAAGGGCCTGCCGCTCGCCTACTCGAAGGACATGCAGGAGGACAAGGAGGGCACCTTCGACGCCCTCCAGGCCCTGTCCCTGTGCCTCGCCGCCATGACCGGCATGGTGAAGGACCTAGAGCCCAACGCCGAAGTGCTCGGCCGCGCCGCCGGCTCCGGCTACGCCACCGCCACCGACCTCGCCGACTGGCTGGTGCGCGAGCTCGGG
Source organism: Methylobacterium sp. D53M (assembly GCF_053345625.1). Taxonomy (NCBI): domain Bacteria; kingdom Pseudomonadati; phylum Pseudomonadota; class Alphaproteobacteria; order Hyphomicrobiales; family Methylobacteriaceae; genus Methylobacterium; species Methylobacterium sp. D53M. The sequence continues at coordinate 123,410 of NZ_JBKFAL010000009.1, read as the reverse complement.
CTGCCGTTCCGGCAGGCGCACCACGTCACCGGCCGCCTCGTCGGCGCGGCCTCCGCCAAGGGCGTCGGCCTCGAGGCGCTGTCGCTGCCCGAGATGCAGGAGGCGGAGCCGCGGATCACCGAGGCGGTCTACGCGGTGCTGGGCGTCGAGAACTCGGTGGCGAGCCGCACCAGCTACGGCGGCACCGCGCCCGACAACGTCCGGCGCCAGGCGCAGGCCTGGATCGAGCGGCTGGGCTGAGCCGCCGCGGCCGACGGCGACCGGCGCCGGCTGGCGCTTCGCGCCGCTAGCCCCCGAGGGTTGCCGGGGGCCTGCGGCCCGCCGCTCCGACCGTGGGGTGGCCCCCCCGGTCGCCTCGGATCGGGTAACGGGCCCCCGCTCATCCACAGGACCGTTCAAAATTGTGCATTGCAACCCTCGGCCCGCCCGCGCGTTCACCGTCTGGCTAAGTCCGCTCAGCTACAAGCTTCGCCGTCTGGATCGGAGTTCGCAGGATGCCTGTCGAGAGTTGGCTGAACACGGAGGAGGTGCCGGATTTCGCGGCGCACGCCACGGCGATGATCGACGCCGCCCTGACCGGTTCGGGCCTGACGCGCGAGTCCTACTGGGCCGCCGTGCGCAAGGGCTACAACACCCCCTACAACGATCCGCCCCGCAAGGCCGCTCCGCCGGTCCGGCCGAACGCGATCGCGGTGCCCGCCGGCCCGGCGGTCGAGGCGCTGCCGGTCCCGGCCGTCGTCATCGCGGCCCGGGCGACGGAAGCCCGCGCCGTCTGATTGTCGACGGATCCCGCCTCGCCATCTTGCCGACGTTTTACGCAAGCTTCACTAATCCCGAACCCCGGTCCGGCTCCTGACGGAGCCGCCCGTCGTCAGGAAGTGAAGATGGTCCGCGTCCCCCGCTCGCTCCCGGTCGGAGCTCTCGCCCTGCTCGCCTCCGGGCTGGTTACCGGCCTCGTCGGAGGTGTGCTCGGCGGGACCTGCCTGGTCGCGACGGCGGCCCACGCCCAGGACGCGGCGGCGGCCCCGGACGCCGGCGGTGGCGACGCGGCCCCGTCGCGGCGCGGGCGGCGGCACGGTCGCGAGCGGAGCAAGCGCGCCGAGAAGAAGACCGCGACCCCGCCGGGGATGCAGCAGGCCACCCCGGTGGCGATCTTCGGCGACTGGAACGTGTTCGTGAACGGCGACGGCCGCAACAAGCTCTGCTACGCGATCGCGCAGCCGCAGACGCGCTCGCCCAAGACCCTGAAGCGCGACACCGCCTACCTGTTCGTGAGCGTGCGCAAGGGCGAGAACATCCAGAACGAGGTGGCGGTGATGCTGGGCTTCCCGTCGAAGCCCGCGGCCTCCCAGGTCAAGCCCGGCTCCGCGGCCGCGCCGACCGACCCGAGCCTCAACCTCGGCGCCAGCCGCTACGGCCTCGTGGTCAAGGACGGCAATGCCTGGCTGCAGAACCCCGCCGAGGAGGCGCGGGTCGTCTCCGAGATGAGCGCCCGCAACCCGAAGATCATCATCAAGGCCACGTCGATGCGCGGGAACCCGACGAGCGACGAGTACGCGCTCGGCGGATTCGCGGAGGCCATGAAGCGCACCCGGGACGAGTGCAGCAAGTAGCGGGCGGGTCAGGCCCGCCGCAGCGCGGGCCGGTGCGACCGGTCGGGGGACCGGGCGCTCATGCGCGCGCGAGCCGCGCGCGCGGCCTGCTCGGCCGTGCGGAACACGGCGCCGTCGAGCCCGTCGAAATCGCGCGCGGACGAGAAGAAGCGGACGCCGCGCCCCTCGGGGACGGCGATCCCGGCGGTGACCTCACCGATCTCGATCACCCGGGCGGGTTCGCTCGGGCCGAGGGCCGGGTCCGCGAGGTCGGGACGGTCTTCGGGTTTGTACTCTGCGAGGCTGTGCATCGGATCGGGAACTCCCTGGGCCGGCCGGTCGCCGTGCCGGATCGCGTTGGCTGCTGCGGAGGATCGACGGGGCTCAGCGTCGACAGCGCCGGCGGGCGGCGGGGCAGCAGGGGGCGATCGGGAGCGGGTATCGAAGGGACGATGTGCGAGTGACCATCGGACGTCCTCCAGACTGAAGGACCGCGCGGCGCGGGGCCGGCGCAGTGCTTTAGCGTTTGATCACGCGGCGCAAGCTACGCTTCTCAAAGGACCGCGGCCGGCCCTGTCGCGCACCCGAGGTGCGCGGCCGGGCCGGCACCCCTGAAGATGGGCGCGGCACGGCGCACCGTCAACGGAACGGACTTCCGATTTCGAGGGCCGGCCTGGCAGGAAGCCGGTCCCGGGCGCGCGTCCGGGAGGCGGATCGTTCAGGCCGCGGCGATCACCGCGGCGAGGTCGGAGAAGTCCGAGAAGATCCGGGCCGCGCCGGCCTCCGCGAGCCCGGCGCCCGCCGGGTCGTGACCCCAGTGGCCGCCGCCGGTGAAGCCCGCGACCCGCATGCCGGCGCTCCGGGCCGCCGTGACCCCGGGAACGCTGTCCTCGATCACGAGGCAGGCCGCCGGAGCGACGCCCATCCGCTCGGCGGCGAACAGGAACAGGTCGGGGAAGGGCTTGCCCCGCGCCACCTGCGCCGAGGAGAAGACGCGGTCGCCGAACAGGGGGAGCAGCCCGGTCAGCGTCAGGGAGTGGCGCAGCCGCACCGGGTCGCTGCTCGACGCGACGCAGACCGGCAGGCCCACGGCGGCGACCGCCTCGGCGACGCCGCGCATCGCCCGCAGCTCCGCGTCGAACAGCGCGAGGGTCTCGGCCTTCACCGCCTCGACGAAGCCGGCCGGGGCGGTGACGCCGTAGTCGCTCGCGATATGCGCCATGATCGAGGGCATCGCGGTGCCGGTGAAGCGCGCCCGCACGGTGGCGAAGTCGATGTCCACGCCGATCCGGTTGAGCCCGGCCGTCAGGCAGGCGAGGCTCAGGGGCTCGCTGTCCACCAGGACGCCGTCGCAATCGAAGATCACGAGGCCGAGATTCGTCGCGCGCGCGTCCAAGGTCGACCGTTCCCGCACGGCCCGCCGCCGCCGGGCGACCCTGTGGCACGGGCCCGAGGGCCCCGCAACCGCGCGGATCGACGCTCGCCCCGGGCGCTTGCACCTTGCGGCGCGGCCCCATACTCCCGGGGCGGGCGCGCCGATCCGGCACCCACGGCCCGTAAGGCAAGGCTCAGAAGGCCCCGCGATGTTCCGCTTCCTGGCCCGCGTCCTGGGCTTCCTGCTGATGGCCGGCGGCTTCGTCGCGCTGGTCTACGACGGCGCCCGCTCCATCGCCAACAACGGGCTGCGGGTGACGCCGCTCTCCGACGTGATCGCCACCCTGTTCAAGGACAAGGCCAGCGCCCTGCAGGGCAGCGTGGAGGGGGCGGCGCCCTGGCTCTGGCACATCCTGGGCCTGCCGCTCACCCTGGCGCCGGCCTCCCTGATCGGCCTCGGCCTCGGCGCGGTGCTGCTCTGGCTCGGCCAGCCGGGCCGCGAGCCGATCGGGTTCCTGACGAAGCCCTGATCCGACGAAGCCCTGATCCTCCGGGCGGCCTAGCGGGCGGCGAGCTTGGCCTCGGCCTCGGCCAGGGCGGCCTTCAGCCGCTCGATCTCGGCGGTCAGCGCGTAGTGCTCGCTGACGTCGAGCTGCGAGGCGAAGAAGTAGACCACCCGTCCCGCCTCGTCCCGCACCGGGCCGACGTAGAGGGCGTTCTGGAAGGTCGAGCCGTCCCTGCGGTAGTTGAGGAGGTCGACCCGGATATCCTCCTCCCGCCGGACGGCCGCGCGGAGGCGGTCGACGGCCGCCGCCTCGGTGTCGGGCCCCTGCAGGAAGCGGCAATTGCGGCCGACCACCTCCATCCGGGTGTAGCCGGTCAGCTTCAGGAAGGCGTCGTTCACGAAGACGATCGGGTTATCGTGCTGGGCCGGATCGGTGATGATCATCGGCATCCGGGTCGCCCGCACGGCGGCCGCGAAGGGATCGCCCCGGTGCGCCTCCGCCTTGAGGTCGTCCGGCACGTGGCTCGTGGCGGTCCCGCCCGTCTCCATCCGGATCAGCCCCTCACAGCGCTGCGCAGGGCGGCCGTCCGACCCGCGTCGTCGGGGCACCAAGCCGGAATTTGCCCGCGCGGTCCAGTCTCCCGCGGCTCGGTTCGCGGAGGGCGGGCGCCGAACGTCGTCCGGCGGTCCCCGCCTTCCCGTATCGGGCGGCGCCCGAGACCGGGAGGCGGGCCGCTGGCGCACCGCTTCGCGGGGGCCTGCCACCAGCAGGCCCCGGCCAAGAACCGGGCCAAGAACCCGGTCGAGAACCCGGTCGAGAACCCGGCCGGCTGTTGCGGCCCGGCGGGAACCGGCGGCGCCGCCCGAGCCTCACGGGCTCCGGCTGTCGGGCCGCGTCTGCGGGCCCGGCGCCGGGGCGCCGGCGGCGCCGCCCCGCAGGGGCGGCGTGCTGTTCGGGCTGCGCAGCACGATCAGGACGCTGCCGAGGACCGAGAGGGCGAGGGCGGTCGCGAGGAGGATGAAGAGCCAGCGGGGCATCCGGGGCGGTTAGCACATCGGAGCCGGCGCGCCGAGCGGCCCGGCCGGTGACGGGCCGAACCAGCGGCCCACCGCCTCCCGCAGGCCGTCGAGGGCGGTTGCCGCGCCCGTCCAGGCGATGCAGCCGTCGGGGCGGACCAGCGTCGAGGGCCCGTCCGGGACCGCCACGCAGGTCACCCGGCCCGTCGCCGCGGCGACCATCCGGGAGGCGGCGCCGTCGGCGCTGCCGTCGACGAGGAGGCCCCGGCCGTCCTGCATCGCGCCGTAGAGCGTCGCGCCGCCGGCGCCGAGCGGCCCGTCGCCGGCCATCCGGCCGACCGCGTCCTCGGCCCAGCCGAGATCGTACCGGGCGCCCAGGCCGCGCATCAGGCCGCCGAGGATCCGGCTGACCTCGTCGCTCTCCAGGAGCCGCGCCATCAGGTCGCGCAGCGCGCCCGATTGCGGATCGGGCCGCAAGATCGCCGCCTGGGCGCGGGTGTTGGCCGTGACGGCCTCGGCCACCGGGCGCCGCTCGGCCGTGTAGGTGTCGAGCAGGCTCTCGGGCATCTCCCCGCGCAGAACGGCGGCGAGCTTCCAGCCGAGATTGGCGGCGTCGCCCAGGCCGAGGCTCAGGCCCTGGCCGCCGAAGGGCGCGTGGACATGCGCCGCGTCGCCGGCGAGCAGCACGCGGCCCCGGCGGTAGGTGTCGACGAGGCGCGTGTTGTCGGCCCACCGGTTCGCGACCGCGACCCGGGCGACGCGGACGTCCGTGCCGCTGACCCGGCGCAGCGCGGTCTCGATCTCGTCGCGCGTGACGGGCGCCTGCCGGTCGGCCGGCGGGCCGCTGAAATCCAGCATGAACAGGCGGCGCGGGAACGGCCCGTGGCCGTAGACGCCCCCCGGCCCGCGGTGCCAGCCGACCGGCAGCGTGCCGGCGGGATCGTCGAGATCGGCGATCGCCTGGTACATGGTGAGCGTCGGCGGCGTGCCGGGGAAGGCGAAGCCGGCCATCTTGCGGACCGCGCTGCGGCCACCGTCGCAGCCGACGAGATAGGCGCAGCGGACGCGCGCGTCGCCCGCCGGCGCGGTCCAGGCCACCTCGACCCCGTCGGCCGACTCCGTGAAGCCCGTGAGCGTGCAGCCGCGGCGCAGGTCGATCCCGAGCGCCGCGGCGCGGTCGAGCAGCATGGCTTCGAGGCTCTGCTGATCGACCGCGCGCATGCGCCGGTCCGGCTCCGCCTGCGGGCCGCGGCGGATGAACAGGAAGCCGAAATGGCCGCTGAACTGCGCCCCGCGCGGGCCGCCGCCGACCTGACCCGGCAAGCGGCCCATCGCCGCGAGGCTCCGCGCCTCGGCGGCCTCGATCGCCGCGCCCATCCCCCGCCGCTGCAGCGCCTCGACGCCCAGGGGGCCGAGCCCCAGCGCCTTGATGGCGGTGCTCGGCTCGGTGAGGCGCTCCAGCACCCGGACGCGCGCGCCCCCGAGGGTCAGCTCGATGGCGGTGAGGAGCCCGACCGGCCCGGCTCCAACCACGACGACGTCGACAGGCTCATCCATGGACTTAATCCATTTCTATACTCAGTCCGTGAATGGATGTGGTATGAGGCGGCGCATGTCAACGCCTCCCGACCGCCGGTCCCGCAAGCGCCTCGCCACCCGGCAGGCCATCTCCGACGTCGCCACGCGGCTGTTCCTGGAGCGCGGCTTCGACGCCGTGACGGTGGATGAGATCGCGGCGGCGGCGGATGTCGGCCGGATGACCGTGTTCAACCATTTTCCCCGCAAGGAGGACATGTTCTACGACCGCGACGAGGAGGGGCGCGCACTCCTGCGCGAGACCCTGCGGCAGCGCGATCCCCGGGTCGCGCCGGTCGAGACGCTCCGCCAGCTGGCGCACCGGCTGGTGACGGGCCGGAACCCGGTCGTGGAATTCTCGGCGCGCAGCGGCGCCTTCGTCGCGACGGCGGCCGGGAGCGAGACGCTCAAGGCCCGGGCCCGGGCGATCCGGGACGAACTCGCGGGCGTGGTGCGGGTCGCGCTCGCCGAATCCGTCGGGCGCGGGCCTGAGGATCCCGACGCCGACCTGGCGGCCGGCCTGCTGCTGGCGACCTGGAGCGTGGCCTTCCTCCGGGCGCACCGGACCTTCCGGGCGACGCGGCGGACGGAGGCGGCGAATGCCGCCTTCCTGGCGGTCATCGACCGGGGGACGGCCGGCCTCGCGGCGGCGCTGGCCGGCACGCCCTACGCGGAGGCGGCCGCGCCCTGAGCGGCGACCATCCCCGGGGTCCCGGCCTACGGTGCCTTCAGCACCGCCCGGCAGGCGGCGGGCAGCGCCGCCATGGTCATGGCGGGCTTGGCCTTCGGCGGCGTCTTCGGGGGCTTCGGGTGGAGCACCGCGTCCGAGAACCAGTAGCTGAGGTCGTCGCAGCCGTCGCCCGGCGGCGGCGCGCCCTGGGGCTGGCAATCCTCCTGGCCGGCCGGGCAGGAAAGCCGGATATGGTAGTGGTAATTGTGCCCGTACATCGGGCGGACCTTGGACATCCAGCGGCTGCCCGCGGCGTCGCGGCAGAGGGCCTTCTTGATCGCCGCGTTGACGAAGATGCGCTCCACCTCCGGCTGCTCGGCGGTGATCTTGATCAGCTGCAGGTGCGTGGGCGTCCAGACCTGGGGATCGATGTCGAGGCGGTCGCGGCGGACCATGTCGGTGGCCGAGGTCTCCTCGCGCTCCGCCCGGCTCATGCGGTGGTCGGGCATCGGCGTCAGCCAGACGTCGGCGTCGATGCCGATCTGGTGCGAGGCGTGGCCGGTGATCATCGGGCCGCCGCGGGGCTGGGCCATGTCGCCCACGAGGAGGCCGGGCCAGCCGACCCGGGCGGCCTTCTGCGACAGCCGCTCGATGAAGTCGACGAGGTAGGGCGTGCCCCACATCCGGTTGCGGGACGGGCGCATGACCTGCCAGTTCGGCCCGTCGAGCGGCAGCGCCTCGCCGCCGGCGAAGCAGCCCTTGGCGTAGAAGCCGTAGATGTGGGCCGGACCGGAGGACGCCTTGGTGACCCGCCCGAACAGCGCCTTGGCGGGCGTCGAGGGCGCGTCCGGATGCTCCAGGGGCGGCAGCGGCTTCGGATTGACGCTGCCGCGATCCTGGGCCTGCGCGGCGGCGGGCAGGAGCAGGGCGGCGAGCGCGAGGCTCGGGGCGAAACGCGGCATCGGCATGCGGGGGCTGTTCGTCCGGCTGGAGAGGGCGGGCGCGGGCGCCCGCCGGAACGTGGCCCAGGGGCGGGGCGTTTTTCGGGCAGACGGCGCGCGTCGCGCGGAAACGGTCGGGAGGCGGCGATGACGGCCACGGGAACGGGAACGGACACCGGTCAGCCCGGCACGGCGAACCCGGCCGGCCGGGAGCCCCGCCGCCTGATCGCCAGCGATCGGGTCATCGGGACGGATGTCCGACGGCCCGACGGGACACGGGTCGGACGGATCGAGCGGCTGATGCTCGACAAGGTCTCGGGCCGGGTCGCCTACGCGGTGATGAGCTTCGGCGGGTTCCTGGGCCTCGGCGAGGACTTCTACACGCTGCCCTGGTCGGTGCTGCGGTTCGAGCCGCAGCAGGACGCCTACGTGGTCGACATCACCGAGGCGCAGCTGCGCGCCGCCCCGGCCCGCACCCCCGAGGGCACCGATCCGGCCGCGGACGGCGCCTGGGAGGAGCAGATCCACCGCTACTACGACGCGGCGCCCTACTGGGGCATCTAGGCGGCGCCGCGACCGTCTGCGGGTCTCAGCGGACGTGGCGCGTGACAGGCCCGCACCAGCCGGGCAGGTAGTCGGCGTCCTTGGACTTGGCCAGCGACATCGCCCGCTCCAGGGCGGAGGAGAAGTCGTTCTCGATCCGCTTCTCCTTGATGTTCCGCCGCAGGAAGTCGGCCCAGAGGAACTCGCTGAACGGCGTCGTGTCCTTCGCGAAGCCGCCGGCCCGGCGCAGCTCGCCGGCGAGGCTGCGATAGGGGTCGTCCACCAGGGCGTCGACGGATTTCGGGATGTCGTCGAAGTGTTGGCGCACGCCGTCGGCGTCGTAGGGGTGGGTCCAGGATTTGTGGTCGCAGACCGTCCAGAACGCGTCCTTGTCGAGGTAGTGCAGGTCGGCCACCACGGTGACGAGCACGTTCTCGACGCCCTCCTCGTGCAGGGCGCGGGAGAGGTGGTGGTGATCGATGATGTAGTGGCGCTTCTTTGGCCCGAGCAGCGTCGGAATCATGTGGGCGCCGAGGAATTCCTTCTTCTTCTCGCCGTCGTACTCCCGCCAGCGCCGCCGCTTCTCCGCCACTTCCCGGTAGCCCACGGTCATCTGCGTCGGGCGCAGCTCCGCGATCGGGATGGTCTTGAGCAGCGGCTCTCTACTGGCCATGGGGTCTCCTTCGTGCGTGGATTTGTCACGCGATCGTCAGACACCTATTCAGGATCGGGTGAGCGGCCAGGGCGTGCGGCGCTCACGTTTCCGGCATCGCGCGGACGGCCTCCAGCACGAACACGCGGATCGCCGAGGACAGGTTCTGGCCGTCGCGGCCGGCGTCGATGTGCCCGATGAGGGCCTGGACAGACTGGCCCCGCGCCTCCGCGATCGCCCGCAGGGCCGCCCAGAACGGGTCCTCCAGGGACACGCTGGTCCGGTGGCCGGCGATCATCACGGAGCGCTTGGTGATGCCCGGGCTCATGGCGAGGCGGCTGCGCGTCCCGTCCTCGCGAGCGGAGCGAAGCGATCCAGGGCAGCGCGACCCTGGTCGGCGTGGCGCGAATGGATCGCTTCGCTCCGCTCGCAAGGACGGTGGGGCTGCTGCATCCGGATCTGCTCTCAGTCTGCCGGATCGGGCTCGCCCCGCTCCAGGCGGTGGCCCTCGTGCCGCTCGGTCTCCAGGGCCTTGCGGCGCTGCTGGAGGGTCCTGGCCTTCTTCGGCTGCCCGAAGGCGATGCGGTTGGCCTCGGCCTTCGTGTCGGCCTCGGCGCGGGCCTTCGCCTTGCGGACCTGACGCAGGTTGATGATCTCGGCCATGGATCGCCTCCCGGCAATGGCGGCCGGCGCAGGACACCCGCGCCGGCCAAATACCCAAGAAACTAGTCGGCGCTGGGGGCCAGCATGGTCTCCGGCCGGACCACGCGCTCGAACTCCGCCTCGGTCACGTAGCCGAGGCGCAGGGCCTCCTCCTTGAGGGTCGTGCCGTTCTTGTGCGCGGTCTTGGCAATCTCGGCGGCCTTGTCGTAGCCGATCGAGGGGGCGAGCGCGGTGACCAGCATGAGCGACCGGCTCATCAGGTCGGCGATCTTGTCCTCGTTGGCCTTGATGCCGACGACGCAATTGTCGGTGAAGCTCACCGCCGCGTCGGCGAGCAGGCGGATCGACTGCAGCACCGCGTTGGCGATCACCGGCTTGAACACGTTGAGCTCGAAATTGCCCTGGGAGCCGGCGAAGCTCACCGTGGTGCCGTTGCCGATCACCTGGGCGCAGACCATCGTCAGGGCCTCGCACTGGGTCGGGTTGACCTTGCCGGGCATGATCGAGGAGCCGGGCTCGTTCTCGGGGAGCGACAGCTCGCCGAGGCCGGAGCGCGGGCCCGAGCCGAGGAAGCGGATGTCCTGGGCGATCTTGAACAGGCCGGCGGCGAGCGCCGAGAGGGCGCCCTGCGTGAACACCAGGGCGTCGTGGGTCGCGAGCGCCTCGAACTTGTTCTCGGCCGACGTGAAGGGCAGGCCGGTCAGCTCGGCGACCTTGGCGGCGAAGCGCTCGGCGAATTCCGGATGGGCGTTGAGGCCGGTGCCGACCGCCGTGCCGCCCTGCGCGAGCGCCAGCACACCCGGCAGGGTCGCGGCGACCCGCGAGCCGCCGAGGGCGACCTGCGCGACGTAGCCGGAGAATTCCTGGCCGAGCGAGACCGGGGTCGCGTCCTGCAGGTGGGTGCGCCCGATCTTGACGATCGCGTCGAAGGCCTTGGCCTTGGCGTCGAGGGCGGCGTGGAGGTGGGAGAGCGCCGGCAGCAGGCGGCCCTGGATCTCGCGGGCCACCGCGATGTGCATGGCCGTGGGGAAGGTGTCGTTGGAGGACTGGCCGCGGTTGCAATGGTCGTTCGGGTGGACCGGCGACTTGCCGCCGCGCTGGCCGCCCAGGCGCTCGTTGGCGAGGCTGGCAATCACCTCGTTGGCGTTCATGTTCGACTGGGTGCCCGAGCCGGTCTGGTAGATGACGAGCGGAAACTCGTCGTCGTAGCGGCCCTCCACGACCTCGGCGGCCGAGGCCGCGATGGCGTCGGCGAGCTTCGGGTCGAGGGCGCCGAGATCCTTGTTCACCAGGGCGGCGGCCTGCTTCACCACCCCGAGGGCGTGGACGAGCGGCGCCGGCATCCGGTCGGTGCCGATCTTGAAGTTCTGGATCGAGCGCTGCGTCTGTGCGCCCCAGTAGCGGTGGGCCGGGACCTCGATCGGACCGAAGGTGTCGGACTCGGTGCGGGTGGCGGTCTCGGTGGGCGACATCGTGGCCTCTACGTCTGGTGCAGTGCGGTGCCTACTTAAATGAGGCGCGGGTGAATCGCGATGCCGGTTTTCCCGGCGCGCCGACAAGGGCGGGGCTCTGTTCCCGCCGGACAAGGAGCCGATGAGCGCCACGATCGATCTCTCCGAACCGATGGCCGGCACCCGGTTCCGCCCCGTCGTGCCGCCGCCGCTGAAGGAGCCGCTCGGCTTGTTCGAGTTCCTGCGGGCGGCGCGCAAGAACCCGATCACCACCTGGATGGACGCGCATTTCAAGCTGCCGGTCGTGGCGGCCGAGGGCGCGATGGGCCGGATCACCCTGGTGAGCGACCCGGCGCTGATCCGCTACCTGCTCATCGAGAACCCCGACGGTTACCGCAAGGACGACCTCCAGCGCCGCGTGCTGGCCCCGGGGCTCGGCAACGGCCTGCTCAGCGCCGAGGGCGACGAGTGGCGGCTCCAGCGCCGGACGCTGGCGCCGATCTTCAACGCCCGCACGGTCCAGGGCTTCTCCGACGCGATGAACGCCGCCGGGGCGCGGCTCGGCCGCCGCCTCGTCCGCCGCGACGGCAAGCGGGTCGACGTCGCCCTGGAGATGACCCGCGTCACCCTCGACGTGCTGGAGCGGACGATCTTCACGCAAGGTTTGCCGAGCGATCCCGACGCGCTGGGCCGCGCGATCACGCGCTTCCTCGAGGCCGTCGGGCCGATCGACCCCCTCGACGTGTTCGGCGTGCCCGACTTCGTGCCGCGGATCGGCCGGTTGCGGGCGCGCCCGGCGGGGCGCTTCTTCGCCGAGGTGGTCGACGAACTGATCGCCCGGCGCAAGGCGCTGATGGCGGGGGGCGAGGCGCCCCGGGACCTGCTGACCCTGCTGCTCGCCGCGCAGGATCCCGAGACCGGCAACGGGCTCTCGGACCTCGCCGTGAAGGCCAACATCGTCACCTTCATCGCCGCCGGCCACGAGACCACGGCCAATTCCCTGACCTGGGCGCTCTACTGCCTGTCGCAGGATCCCGCCGCGCAGGCGCGGGTCGAGGCCGAGGTCGACGCAGCCGGGCCGGGGGATTTCGCCGTCGAGCGCCTGCCCTTCACCCGGGCGGTGATCGAGGAGGCGATGCGGCTGTTCCCGCCGGTGCCGTTCCTCAGCCGGCAGGCGGTCCGCGACGACCGCCTCGGCCGGATCAAGGTGCCGCGGGGCTCGCTGGTGATGGTGGCGCCCTGGGTGCTCCACCGCCACCAGCTGCTCTGGGACGACCCGGAGGCCTTCGTGCCGGAGCGGTTCCTGCCCGAGAACCGGGACGCGATCCCGCGCTTCGCCTACCTGCCGTTCGGGGCGGGGCCGCGGGTCTGCATCGGCCAGAGCTTCTCGATCCAGGAGGCGGTGATCGTGCTGGCCCACGTGGTCCGGGCGGTGCGCTTCCGGCTGCCGGCGGATCACCCGCCGGTCACGCCGCTCCACCGGGTGACGCTCCGGCCGGAGCACGGCTTGCGCATGGAGGCCGAGCGGCGAGCGTGAGCGGGTTGACGGGTTCCCCGTGCGTTCTCACATTGCCGGAACGGGTCAGCAGAGTCGCGCTGGCTGAGATCGGGCACGAACCGCGATGGTCGACACCGTTGCTCCCGCGACGCTGGATTACGCCGAGCAGGTCGCCCGCGTCCTGCGGTCCAATGCGGAGACGGAAAAGTTCGTGGCCGAGCAGCGGAAGCTGATCGACGAGCAGACCAAGCTTCAGGCCGAGGCGGCGAAGCTGCACGCCGAGACGCTCAAGCTCGGTCGAGACCGTGTCCTGGCCCCGCTCTCCATCGGTTTCGCCGGCATGGCAGCAGCGGCCGCATTCTTCGGCGCGGGCGCCGCGTTCGTCAAACTTCTGAGCCCCTGATCGTCGATCTGGGGCAGGACCGGCGCCGGCGCGGTCCGAAATGCCTGCCGCGACTGTGTGAAGCTCCCTGGGCGATCGTCTGGGCAACGTTCTGTCGTGGCCGGCTACGGAGCACGCCCCCGAGCTTCGACTTGAGCGCGTTCCCATCGCCTCGCCTCACTGCGCCTGAGCCTGACGGATCTCGCAGCTGAAGGTCGTGACCGAGTCGGCCAGGGGCGATCTCAGCTCTTCTTGCGGAAGGCGTCCAGGCTCACGACCTCGGCGCTGCCCTCCTCGCCCTCCTTCTTGGCGGCGGGGCGGGGGGCCTTGTCGTCGGTCTTGCCGGCGTCCTTCTCGCCCGGGGCGGCGGGCGCGGGCAGCCCCTTCGGCGCGCCCGCGCCGATCGTCGCGAGACCGGCGCTCTTGGGCCGCACCTCGCCGGGTTCCGAGCCGGCGCCGCGGGGACCGGGCTTGGCCGGGGCGGCGTTGGCCTCCTCGGGGGTCTCGCCGGCCTCGCTGAGGTCGAACTTCAGGCCGAACTGCACGGAGGGGTCGAAGAAGCCCGACAGGGCGTCGAACGGCACCAGCAGGCGCTCCGGCACACCCGAGAAGGACAGGCCGACCTCGAAGGCGTGCTCGGTGACGTTGAGGTCCCAGAACTGGTGCTGCAGGACGATCGTCATGTCCTGCGGGTACTTCTCGCGCAGGGCCTGCGACATCCGCACGCCGGGGGCCTCCGTCCGGAACGAGACGTAGAAATGGTGCTCGCCCATCAGCCCCTCGCGGGCCGCGTCGGTCAGGACCTTGCGCACCACGCCGCGCAGGGCGTCCTGTACCAGGAGGTCGTAGCGGATCAGGTCGTCTGCCATCTGCGGTCGCGCTCTCGCCCGGTCTGCCCGGCGCCCCGCCGCGGATGGCCGGACCGAGGACTGAAGTGGAGGCTTCTGGTGCCAGGCGCCTCCGAACCCCGCCTATGCGGAGCTACCCGCTAGGACTTCAGGTCGATATTGGGGACCGCTTACGCGGCCACCGCCACCGGAGCAAAGTTGTCGTTGGCAACTATTGCAAAGGCCCGATAACGGCGGAACCATGCCGAGCGAAAGCTCAACCTTTACGCCCTCGTCGATCCTATTTCGCCCCCGCCGAAGCCCCGGTTCCGATCACGCCCCTTGCGGCAGCATGTCCTGGGCTCGGGTGGAGGCGCCGGGTACCGCCCCCGGGTCCGATAGGTTTATTGCGAAGAACGTTTATCGCCATAGCCGGCCTCGCGACCGGCTCCCGAGATATAGAGGGGATCGGTCCGGTTTTGAAGCCCGATCGTGTCGCGCCGCCGCCTCATTTGGAGCCTCCGGGGGAGGCTGTTGCCGGAAGTGCGCAGTCGCGCGCCGCCGTCCCCGGTGCGCGGGGCCCGCTCGAGCGCGCCTGGGGCGCGACGTGGCGGCTCGGCGCCCTGGTCGCCCTCGTGGTCGTCTATCTCGGCGCGGCGAGCCTCCTGTCCCTCGCCACGGTGCGCGTCGGCTTCGACCTCTGGAGCGGGATCGACCCGTTCCTGCCCCCCGAGCGGCGCCCGTTCCTGGGCGCGGTGGAACTCGCCCACCGGGCCTTCGCGATCGACGCCCTGCGCCAAGTCTACCTCGCCGCCCTGGTGCTCGGCGGCGCGTGGTGGCACGACCGGACCGGTTGGCGCCGCCGCCTCGCCCTCGACCGCGAGCGGCCGAACGGCATGCGGCCGGTCGCGCTGCTGGGCCTCCTGCTGGTCTGGCCGGTGCTGCACATCGCCTGGGTCACCGGCACGGCGGAGCTGTTCGGCGCGAGCTTCGGCCAGCACGTGCGGCTGTCGCCGTTCATGAGCCAGGCGGCGGTCGCGGCCTGGCTCGCCTATCTGGCGATCCTGGCGCCGGTGGCCGAGGAGCTGCTGCTGCGCGGCGAGGCCTTCGCCCGCGCCCGGGCGGCCGTCGGACCCGCGGGGGCGATCCTGGTCACCGCGCTCATCTTCGCCGCCGCCCACATCTCGTCCTGGGGGCTCGCCCGGCCGGTCTCGCTGCTGCCCCTCGCCCTGGCGCTGGGCTGGCTGCGCTGGCGCACCGGCCGGCTCTGGCCCGGCATCGCCCTGCACGGCTGGTCGAACCTCGCCCTGGTGACCTACCTGCTCTGGCCGGTCTGAGGGCCGGTCTGAGGGCCGGTCTGGCCGACAGGGCGCCGCGCGCAGGCCTGCGCCGGAGCGGCTCCCGCGTGACGGCGGTGGACATATGGCGCCGGCGCGCTTGCCGGCCGGCGCGCCGGCGCGCAGGAATGGGCGATGGACGCTTATCACGACCTGCTCCGGCGGATCCTCGACGCGGGCGTCGCCAAGGACGACCGCACCGGCACCGGCACGCTCTCGGTGTTCGGCCACCAGATGCGCTTCGACCTCTCGGCGGGCTTCCCGCTGGTCACCACGAAGCGGCTGCACCTGCGCTCGATCATCCACGAGCTGCTCTGGTTCCTGGCGGGCGACACCAACGTGGCGGCGCTGAAGGCGAACGGCGTGACGATCTGGGACGAGTGGGCGGACGAGCACGGCGATCTCGGCCCGGTCTACGGCAAGCAGTGGCGCTCCTGGGAGAAGCCCGGCGGCGGCACGGTCGACCAGATCGCCTGGGTGCTCGACGAGATCCGGCGCAACCCCGATTCCCGCCGCCTGATCGTGTCGGCCTGGAACCCGGCCGACCTCGACCGGATGGCCCTCGCCCCCTGCCACTGCCTGTTCCAGTTCTACGTCAGCGAGGGGCGGCTCTCCTGCCAGCTCTACCAGCGCTCGGCGGACGCCTTCCTCGGCGTGCCGTTCAACATCGCGAGCTACGCCCTCCTGACCCACATGATCGCCCAGGTGGCCGGCCTCGGGGTCGGCGACTTCGTCCACACCTTCGGCGACGCGCACCTCTACAGGAACCACCTGGAGCAGACCCGCACCCTCCTGGCCCGGGAGCCGCGCCCGCTGCCGCACCTGCGGCTCAACCCGGAGGTGCGCGACCTCTTCGCCTTCCGGTTCGAGGACATCGCCATCGAGAATTACGACCCGCATCCCGCCATCGCGGCCCCGGTGGCGGTATGAGCCCGATCGTTTCCCTGGTCGCCGCCGTCGCCCGCAACGGCGTGATCGGCCGCGACAACGGGCTCGCCTGGCATCTCTCCAGCGATCTCAAGCGCTTCAAGGCCCTGACCATGGGCAAGCCGATGCTGATGGGCCGGCGCACCTGGGATTCGATCGGCCGGCCCCTGCCGGGGCGCCGCACCCTGGTGCTGACCCGGGACACGGGCTTCCGCGCCGAGGGGGTCGAGACCCTCCACGACTGGGACTCCGCGCTGGCCGCCGCCGGGGCGGAGCTGATGGTGGTCGGCGGCGCCGAGATCTACGCGCTCGCGCTCCCGCACGCCGACCGGCTCCACCTCACCGAGGTCGAGGCCGAGCCCGCCGGCGACGTGCGATTCCCCGCCTTCGACCGCGCCCGCTTCCGGGAGACGTTCCGCGAGGCGCACCCGGCGGGCCCGCGGGACGAGCACGCCTTCGCCTTCGTCGACTGGGAGCGCGCACGCTGAGGCGCGCCGCCGCATTTGCGTTCCGCGCCGCGCATGCCCACCTGCCAGCCTTGACAGCACGGGGCGTGCGCCCGCAGGTGCCTGTCGGGTGCGCGCGCTCACGCCGGGCCTGCACATCCTGCGGGAAGATGCGCGTGCGGGCCCTCGAGGCCTCCAGCCGGGAGCGGTCGCGGTGCGATCGGTCCGGATGGTCGGGACTAGGCGGGCGAGCGTGGCCGTTCAGGCAGGGGGCGCCGGTCGGGACGTGGGCCGGGCGCGGACAGGCAGGAGACGACGGCTAGGATGCCTTGGAGCAATCAGAGCGGCGGCGGGGGGCCCTGGGGCCGGCCCGGCGGTAACGGCGGTGGTCCCTGGGGTGGCGGCAGCGGCGGCGGCGGTGGCAAGACGCCGCCGAACCTCGAGGACCTGCTCCGGCGCGGGCAGGACCGCCTGCGCGGTCTGATCCCGGGCGGCGGTGGCGGTTCGGGCGGCGGTTACGGCGGCGGCGGCTCGACCGGCGTCGGCGGCGGCCGCAGCGCGGCGGTGATCGCCGTCCTGGCCGTCGCCATCTGGCTCGCGACCGGCTTCTACACCGTCTACCCCCGTCAGGTCGGCATCGAGACCATCTTCGGCCGCTACGTCGGCACCAAGGGCGAGGGCCTGCGCTACAACTTCCCCTATCCGATTGGCGGGGTGGTGAAGCCGGATGTCGGCTCCCAGAACTCGATCCAGATCGGCTTCCGCGCCGGCCCGAACGGGCAGGGCCGCAACCGCGACGTGCCGGACGAGAGCCTGATGCTCACCGGCGACGAGAACATCGTTGATCTCGACTTCGAGGTGCAGTGGCGGGTCAACCCGCTGAAGGCCTCCGACTTCGTGTTCAACCTCCAGAATCCGGAGGGCACCATCAAGGCGATCTCCGAGAGCGCGATGCGCGAGGTGATCGGCCGCCGCAACATCCAGGCGATCCTCACCAACGAGCAGTCGAGCATTGCCCAGGAGGTGAAGGAGATGGTCCAGAAGGCGCTCGACGAGTACGGCGCCGGCGTGCGCATCGAGGTGGTGCAGCTCGTCTCGGTCAACCCGCCGCCGGAAGTGCGCCCCGCCTTCATCGACGTGAACGCGGCCCAGCAGGACGCCGACACGGCGCAGAACGAGGCCAAGACCTACGCCAGCCGCGAGGTGCCGCAGGCCCGCGGTAAGGCGTCCCAGATCGTCCAGCAGGCCGAGGCCTACCGGACGAAGGCGACCGCCGACGCCACCGGCCAGGCCGCGCGCTTCAGCGAGGTCTACGCCTCCTACAAGGCCGCCCCGGCGATCAGCCGCGAGCGGATCTTCCTGGAGACGATGGAGAAGGTCCTGGGCTCCGTGAACAAGGTGATCATCGACCAGAACGGGACGCAGTCCGGCGGTGCCACCGCGGCCGGCGTGCTGCCGGTGCTGCCGCTCTCCGAGTTCGGCGCCCGCGCCCAGACCCAGACGGGAGCTGCCCGATGAAACAGGCTCTCCGCACCGGCCTGATCGTGGTCGCGGCCATCGTCGCGATCGGCCTCTACGCCTCGATCTTCACCGTCGGCCAGATGCAGCAGGCGCTCGTCCTGCAGTTCGGCCGCGTCCGGGCCGTCCTCAACGCCACCGGCGAGGACAAGCCCGGCCTGTACTTCAAGATCCCGTTCATGGAGAACGTGGTCGTCTTCGACAAGCGCGTGCTCGACCTCGACCTGCCAGTCCAGACGGTGCTCACCGCCGACCGGCAGAACCTGGAGGTGGACGCCTTCGCCCGCTACCGGATCGTCGATCCGCTGCGCTTCTACCAGGCGGTGGGCAATATCGGGCTGGCCAACCAGCGGCTCGCGAGCTTCACCAATTCCGGCCTGCGCAACGTGCTCGCCCGCTCGACCCGCGACGCGATCGTGAAGACCGATCGCGGGCAGCTGATGCACCAGATCCAGGAGGACGTGAACCGGCAGGCCAAGGCGCTCGGCATCGAGATCGTCGACCTGCGCATGACCCGCGTCGACCTGCCCGCGCAGAACTCGGCCGCCGTCTACCGGCGGATGAAGACCGAGCGCGAGCGCGAGGCAGCCGACATCCGCGCCAACGGTGACCAGATCGCCGCCACGATCCGCGCCAAGGCCGACCGCGAGGTCACGGTCATCCTGGCCGAGGCGACGCAGAAATCCGAGCAGCTGCGTGGGCAGGGTGACGCGGACAAGAACCGCATCCTCGCGGACGCGTTCGGGAAGGACGCGGATTTCTTCAGCTTCTACCGCTCGATGCAGGCCTACGAGAGCGGGCTGAAGGGATCCGATACCCGCCTGGTGATCAGCCCGAACACGGACTTCTTCCGCTTCTTCAGCGATCCGCAGGGCCGGGCACCCGCCCCGGCCGCCCGCGGGCCGCGCGGGCCGGCCGATCCGAGCGCCACCACGGGCTCGACGACCGGCTCCACGGCGGGGACGGCGCGCTGAGGGGGCCCGTTGGCGCCCCGGCGCCCGGGGATTACCGTGCAGGACAACCCGCGGGCGATCGGCCATCGGTCGAGGCCCGCGGGACCGGAAACGCGTTCTTGAAGAGGTCGACCATGCACCCCGTCGCGAGCGCCCCCGAGGCGCCGTTCGACCGCGCCCCGGCGCGGCCCCGCTCCCGCGCCCGCGCGGTGATGGCCTCGATCCTGATCGGCGCCTCGGTCACCGTCTCCGTGGCCGCGGCCGCCCTGCCGGTGCCGGCCTTCGCCAAGGGGCCGGCCTCCCTCGCCGATCTCGCCGAGCAGGTCACCGACGCGGTGGTGAACATCTCCGCGTCCACCACCGTCGAGGCCCGCGCCGGCCGTGCCGGGCCGCAGGTGCCCCCGGGCACCCCGTTCGAGGACCTGTTCGAGGAGTTCTTCAACAGGCGCGGTGGCCGCGGCGGTGGTGGCGGCGGTGACGGCGACGGGCCGCGTCAGCAGCGCAAGTCGAACTCCCTCGGCTCCGGCTTCATCATCGATTCCGCCGGCCTCGTGGTGACGAACAACCACGTCATCGGCGACGCCAACGACATCCAGGTCATCCTGCACGACGGCACGAAGCTGAAGGCCGAGATCGTCGGCAAGGATTCGAAGATCGACCTCGCCGTCCTGCGGGTGAAGCCCCCGGCCGACCGCACGCTGAAGGCTGTGCCGTTCGGCGATTCCGACAAGATGCGGCCGGGCGACTGGGTCATCGCCATCGGCAACCCGTTCGGGCTCGGCGGCTCGGTCTCGGCCGGCATCGTCTCGGCGCGGGGCCGGAACATCGAGTCCGGACCCTACGACAACTACATCCAGACCGACGCGGCCATCAACAAGGGCAATTCCGGCGGCCCGCTGTTCAACATGGACGGCGAGGTGATCGGCATCAACACGGCGATCCTGTCGCCGACCGGCGGCTCGGTGGGCATCGGCTTCGCGGTCCCGTCGGGCACGGCCAAGCCCGTGATCGACCAGCTCCGCGACTTCGGCGAGGTCCGCCGCGGCTGGCTCGGCGTGCGCATCCAGAACGTCGACGACACCACCGCCGAGGCGCTCAACCTCAAGGGCGGCGCGCGGGGCGCCCTGGTGGCCGGCGTCGACGAGAAGGGACCGGCCAAGACCGCCGGGATCGAGGTCGGCGACGTGATCCTGAAGTTCAACGGCGCGCCGGTGAAGGCCTCGGGCGACCTGCCGCGCATCGTCGCCTCGACCCCGGTCGGCCAGAAGGTCGACGTGGTCGTCATGCGCAAGGGCGAGGAGGTGACGAAGCCCGTCACCCTCGGCCGCCTGGAGGACGGCGACAAGCCGCAGCTCGCCAACCTGCGCCAGCCGGAGCCCGAGAGCGCGACCCGGCAGGCGCTGGGCCTCAACCTCTCCGGCATGACCGACGAGCTGCGCAAGAAGTACTCCATCAAGGACACCGTGAAGGGCGTGGTCGTCACCCGGGTCGACCCGAACTCGACCGCCGCCGACAAGCGGATCCAGCCCGGCGAGGTGATCGTCGAGGTCGGCCAGGAGTCGGTCAGCACCCCCGCGGAGGTGACCAAGCGGATCGACGCCCTCAAGAAGGACGGGCGCAAGTCGGTCCTGCTGCTGGTGGCGGGCGCCACCGGCGACGTGCGCTTCGTGGCCGTCGGCCTCGACTGAGCAGTCTCATCGCGTTTCCGAGGGCCGTCGCTCCCCGGGGAGCGACGGCCCTCGCGCGTTCAGGGCGCCCCACATTGACGCTGCGCCGCGGCACGGCACACTGGGGCCGCGAGTCGGTGCGGCTCGGGCGGGTTCGGACCCATGACGGCCGTAGCGTTCGACACCCTGAAATTCGCCCGCGCCCTGCGGGAGAAGGCGAAGCTGTCGCCCGAGCAGGCGGAAGGCCTGGCCGACGCGCTGGTGGACGTCTTCGACGGGAATCTTGCAACCAAAGCCGACATTCGCGACGTGCAGGCCGAACTGCAGATCGTCCGCGGCGATATCGAAGCCCTCAAGATACAGACCCGCGGCGACATCGAGGCACTGCGACTCACGACCCAGGCGGATATCGAGGGGCTTCGCATCTCGACCAAGGCGGATTCTGACAGTCTTCGTCAGTCGACCAAGTCGGATATCGAAGCCCTCCGCCTATCCACAAAAGCCGACATCGACAGTCTGCGCCTCGAGACCAAGGCCGACATCGAGGCCGTGAAGGGCGCGATCGCCTCCGCGAAGGTCGAGACGGTGCGCTGGCTCGTCGGCGCGATCGGCTTTCAGACGCTCGCCGTGCTCGGCGCGGTCATCGCCCTGACCCGCACCCTCCACTGAGCCTCACCCCACGAACTCCGCCGCCGCGTAGCCCTGCAGGTACAGGAGCGCGGTGAGGTCGCCGTGCTCGACCCGGACCCGCGCCGCGGCCGCGACCGCGGGCTTCGCCCGGAACGCCACCCCGAGGCCGGCCTCGCCCAGCATGTCGAGGTCGTTGGCGCCGTCGCCGACCGCGAGGGTCTCGGCGGCGCCGAGGCCGAGCTGCCCGCGCAGCGCGATCAGCGTCGCGCGCTTCTCGGCCTTCCCGACGATCGGGTCCTCCACCAGGCCGGTGAGCCGCCCGTCCGCCACGCCCAGCACGTTGGACCGGTGCTCGTCGAAGCCGATCATCGCGGCGATCGGGCCGGTGAACAGCGTGAAGCCCCCGGAGACCAGGCAGGTCTGGGCGCCGTGCGCCCGCATCGTCCGCACCAGCGTGCCGCCGCCCGGGGTCAGGGTCAGGTGCTCGGCGATCAGCCCGTCGACCGCGCCGACCGGGATGTCCTTCAGGAGCGCGACGCGCTCGCGCAGGGCCGGCTCGAAGGCGATCTCGCCCCGCATCGCCCGCTCGGTGATCGCCGCCACGTGGTCCTTGAGGCCGAGCGTCCCGGCGAGCTCGTCGATGCATTCCTGCTCGATCATGGTGGAATCCATGTCGGCCAGGAACAGGCGCTTGCGCCTGTGCGCGTCGGCGGGCAGCACCGCGAGGTCGATCGGCTCGCCGGACAGCGCCGCCCGCAGCCGCTCCGTGAGGGACGCCGCGGCCGCGGGCTCGCCCGGCACCAGCAGCTCGGCCGCCACCTCGCCGTGCAGGATCCGGGGCTGGTGCTCCGTCCGCAGCACGGCGCGCGTCTCGGCCAGCACCGCGTCGGTGATGGACGGCCGATCCGGGTTTGCTATCAGGACCGCGACCAGCATCGTGGAGTTTCGCCTTGCCGCCAGACCGGGGGGAAGCCGGGGGGCGCCCGGCCGCGGTCCTCATCGCAGGGCCCACCGCGTCGGGCAAGTCGGCGCTGGCCGCCCGGCTGGCGGAGCGTCACGGCGGCGTGGTGATCAACACCGATTCCATGCAGGTCTACGCGGACCTGCGCCGCCTGACCGCGCGGCCCGACCCGGACGAGGAGGCGCGGGTCCCTCACCGGCTCTACGGCCACGTCGACGGCGCCGTGAACTACTCCGCGGGGCACTTCTCGCGGGACGCGGCAGCGCTGCTGGCGACGCTCGGCGGGCGCCTGCCGGTCTTCGTCGGCGGCACCGGCCTGTATTTCCGGGCGCTGGAGCAGGGGTTTTCGGAACTGCCGCCGGTGCCCGACGTCGTGCGGCGGCAGGTGCGGGACGCGGCCGAGGGCCGCCCGACCGAGGCGCTGCACGCCGACCTCGGCCGGTACGATCCCGAGGGGGCCGCCCGCCTGCGGCCGAGCGACCGGATGCGGGTGATGCGCGCCCTGGAGATTTTTCTCGCGACGGGTCGGCCGATCTCCAGCTTCTACGGCGACCCGGTGCCCGGGCCGCTCGCCGGCCGGAACCTCCGGAGAATCTTCCTGGCACCCGACCGGGCGGTGCTGCGCGCCCGGATCGACGCCCGCTTCCGGACCATGATCGCCGAGGGGGCGCTGGACGAGGTCGCCCGCCTGCGTGCGCGCGATCTCGACCCGATGCTGCCGGTGATGCGCGCCCACGGGGTGCCGGGCCTGATCGCCCACCTCGACGGGGCGATGAGCCTCGAAGCGGCGATCGTCCGGGGGCAGGCGGACACGCGCGCCTACGCCAAGCGCCAGGTCACGTGGTTCCGCCACCAGATGGGGGAGGCGTGGCGCTGGGTGGATCCGGAATCCGCGGGGGTCGAGGAACTGTTCTGAGGCGAGCGTCCGACCCGCCGGGGGAGACCGGCGCGCGGCGCCGCGATCCAGGCGGCCCCCTCTCGCGCGTGAGAGGGAGCCTGTCGCGTCTTGCCCGGTCCTCGGCTCCGGGCGAAGGCCGGAGGCGTCAGCGCTCCAGCCGCGCCACGAGGCTCGACGTGTCCCAGCGGTTGCCGCCCATCGCCTGCACCTCGGCGTAGAACTGGTCGACGAGGGCCGAGACCGGCAGCTTGGCGCCGTTGCGGCGGGCCTCGTCCAGCAGGATGCCCAGGTCCTTGCGCATCCAGTCGACCGCGAAGCCGAAGTCGAACTTGCCCTGGTTCATGGTCTTGCCGCGGTTCTCCATCTGCCAGGAGCCGGCGGCGCCCTTGGAGATCACGTCGAGCACCGCCTCGACGTCGAGGCCGGCGCGCTTGGCGAAGTGGACGCCCTCCGACAGGCCCTGGACGAGGCCGGCGATGCAGATCTGGTTGACCATCTTGGTGAGCTGGCCGGCGCCGGCCGGGCCCATCAGCCGGCAGGCGCGGGCGAAGGACCCGATCGCGCCCTCGACCTTGGCGTAGGTCGCCGCGTCGCCGCCGCACATCACGGTGAGCACGCCGTTCTCGGCGCCCGCCTGGCCGCCGGAGACCGGCGCGTCGATGAAGCCGAGCCCCTTGGCCTCGGCCGCCGCGGCGAGTTCCCGCGCGACCTCGGCGGAGGCCGTGGTGTGATCGACGAACACCGCGCCGGGCTTCATGCCGGCGAGCGCCCCGTCGTCGCCCAGCACGACGCTGCGCAGGTCGTCGTCGTTGCCCACGCAGGCGAACACGATCTCGGCGCCCTCGGCGGCCTGCCGGGGCGTGGGCGCGTGGGCGCCGCCGTAGGTCTTCACCCAGGCCTCGGCCTTCGGGGTGGTGCGGTTGTAGACGGTGACGTCGTGGCCACCCTTCTTGGCGAGGTGTCCGGCCATCGGGCCGCCCATCACGCCGAGACCCAGGAATGCGACCTTCGCCATTGTCGTGCGCTCCTCGCAGGCCCGACCGCGCCGGCGCCCTTCCATCTCCGACGGCGGGCGGCGACGGAGCTCGGCAGCCGGGCCGTGAAGGGGGTCGGGGCCGTGCCGGGGGACCCGATGTGACAGATTGGGCGTCGTGCCGCCGCCGACGCTGCATCACAGCTCGGATCGCTTGCGTCAACGCCGGACCAATAGGATAACCCGCCCGTGTAGCCCGGGACCACGAAGTCCCAGCCGGAGCCCCCCGCGCGTGGCCCCGCGCGCGAGGCGTTCGGTCAGGGAGTGGGACATGGGTTCGGCGATCGGCAGGCACGGGCCCTGGGCCCTCGTGGGGGCGCTCGGCGCCGCGGCGCTGGCGATCGTGGCGAGCCAGCGCGGCGAGACGATCAACGCCCTCTGGATCGTGGTCGCGGCGGTCTGCGTCTACCTCATCGCCTACCGCTACTATTCCCAGTTCATCGCCGACAAGGTGATGCGGCTCGACCCGAAGCGCGCGACCCCCGCGGTGCGCCACAACGACGGGCTCGACTACGTGCCCACCAACCGCGGCGTGCTGTTCGGCCACCACTTCGCGGCGATCGCGGGCGCGGGCCCGCTGGTCGGCCCGGTGCTCGCCGCCCAGATGGGCTACCTGCCCGGCATGCTGTGGATCCTGGCCGGCGTGGTCCTCGCGGGCGCCGTGCAGGACTTCATGGTCCTGTTCGTGTCGATGCGCCGGGACGGCCGCTCGCTCGGCGAGCTGATCCGGGCCGAGCTCGGCACCGTGCCGGGCATCATCGCCCTGTTCGGCACCTTCCTGATCATGGTGATCCTGCTCGCCGTGCTGGCGCTGATCGTCGTCAAGGCGCTGGCCGAGAGCCCCTGGGGCACCTTCACGGTGATGTCGACGATCCCGATCGCCATGCTGATGGGCGTCTATTCGCGCTACATCCGCCCGGGCAAGATCGGCGAGGTCTCGATCCTCGGCTTCGTCCTGCTGATGCTCGCCATCGTCGCCGGCGGCTCGGTGGCGGCGAGCCCGGTCTGGGGGCCGGCCTTCACCTTCACGGGCCCGCAGCTCTGCTGGATGCTGATCGGCTACGGCTTCGTGGCGTCGATCCTGCCGGTCTGGCTGCTGCTGGCCCCACGCGACTACCTGTCGACCTTCCTCAAGATCGGCACCATCGTGGGCCTCGCGCTGGGCATCGCCTTCGTCGCCCCGCACATGCAGATGCCGGCGGTCACCAAGTTCGTGGACGGCACCGGCCCGGTCTGGGCGGGCAGCCTGTTCCCGTTCCTGTTCATCACCATCGCCTGCGGCGCGGTCTCGGGCTTCCACGCCCTGATCTCGTCGGGCACCACCCCGAAGCTGATCGCCAGCGAGTCCGACGCCCGCTTCATCGGCTACGGCGGCATGCTGATGGAATCCTTCGTGGCGATCATGGCGCTGGTCTCGGCCTGCGTGATCGACCCGGGCGTCTACTTCACCATGAACTCGCCCGCGGCCCTCATCGGCACGACGCCCGAGACCGCCGCCGCCGCGGTGACCAAGCTCGGCTTCGCCACGACGCCGGAGGTCATCACCCAGACCGCCGCCGACGTCGGCGAGCACACGATCATCTCGCGGGCCGGCGGCGCGCCGACCCTCGCGGTCGGCATGGCCCACATCATCTCATCGGCCATCGGCGGCAAGGCGATGATGGCCTTCTGGTACCACTTCGCGATCCTGTTCGAGGCGCTGTTCATCCTCACGGCCGTGGACGCGGGCACCCGCGCCTGCCGGTTCATGGTGCAGGATCTCGTCGCCTTGGCGATCCCGTCATTCAAGAACACCACGTCGTGGGGGCCGAGCATCGCGGCGACCGCCATCTCGGTGGGGGCCTGGGGCTACTTCCTCTACCAGGGCGTGACCGACCCGCTGGGCGGCATCAACACCCTGTGGCCGCTCTTCGGCATCTCGAACCAGATGCTGGCCGCGGTGGCGCTGACGCTCTGCACGGTGGTGATCTTCAAGATGAAGCGCGAGCGCTACGCGTTCGTGACCATCATCCCGACCGCGTGGCTGTGCATCTGCACCCTCACGGCCGGCTGGCAGAAGATCTTCTCGGCCGACCCGAAGATCGGCTTCCTGGCCCACGCCGAGCGCTACGCGGCCGCCGCCGCGGAGGGCAAGGTCCTGGCGCCTGCCAAGAACGCCGACCAGATGAGCCAGATCATCCTCAACGACCGGATCGACGCGGTGCTGGCGGCCCTGTTCATCGGCCTCGTCGTCGCCATCGCGGGCTTCGGCATCGCCGCCTGCGTGAAGGCGTGGCGCGCGGACCGCTGGACCGCGCTGGAGACCGAGCCGCACATGGTCGCGGCGGAATAGGAGGTCCCATGCTGCCGTCGTCGAACCTGCGGGACCGGATCCGGACGCTGTCCAAGTGCGTCTGCGACGGCGCCCGCCTGATGGTCGGGCAGGGGGACTACGCGGCCTATGCCGAGCATGTCCGCCGCACCCATCCCGACCAGGCGCCGATGAGCGAGGTGGAGTTCTTCCGCAACCGGGAGAACGCCCGCTTCGGGGTCGGCAACACCGCGGGCTTCCGCTGCTGCTGACAGGCGGCCGGTGAGCTTTGTCGTCCTTGCGAGCGGAGCGAAGCAATCCAGGCAGCGCTGCGTCTTCCAACGTGGCGTTGCCCTGGGTCGCTTCGCTGCGCGCGCGATGACGGCGGCGTGTCCTCGCCGCGGACCGGGCCCCGCTCGCTGCGCGGACCCGATCGGGCCCGGCCGGCGTTCTCCACGCCGGAGGGCCGCCCGGCCCTTGCCAGATGCGGAAGGCCGATGACCGACCAGAGCGTGCAGGACCCGATCGAGCCCCGGGCCGTCAACATCGCCCATGCCTGGGAGCGGGCCTACTGGGCGCGCCGGTTCATGGTCCCGGTGGAGCAGGTCGAGGCCGCCGTGGCGGCGGTCGGCGACGATCCGGCCCGCGTGGCCGCCCATCTCGGGCGGGACTGGCCGGGCCACGAGCCCGCCACCTGATACCGCCGCGCCAGGACTAGTCCTCCGCGATCTCGGGCTTAAGCTCGGCCGCATCTTGACTCCGCCGCCACAATATCCGCCATCTCAGGCCCGACGGGAGGTCGGCATGAGCATTTTCCAGGACGCCATCCTTCGGTTCGGCCGCACGATCATGTCGTACGCGGGCGACGCGGTCTTCCTGCAGGCCGCGGTCTCGTCCGCCGCCAACGTCATCGTGGCCGATGGCGACGTGGGCGAGGAGGAGATCGAGTCGGCGATCACCGGCATCCGCGCCAACCCGATCCTCGAGAAATCCTACGACACGCTGCGCGTCGAGCAGGAGCTCTACGAGGCGATCACCCGGGCCAAGACCCGGGCCGGGCGGCTGGAGAACCTGCGCCATGTCGGCGCCATCGCGGATCGGCCGATCGAGCAGCGCCAGGACGTGTTCCTGATCGGCGCGGACGTGGCCGATATCGACGGCATCAGCGAGGTCGAGCACAAGGCGCTCGACGAGATCGCCGGGGCGCTGCAGGTCGACAAGTCCGCCCTGCTGCGCTGATCCGGCCGGCCCGTCGCCCGGCAGACCCCGGGACGGCGCGCCGGGACCGCTCTCCCCGTCCGGCACCCGCATCCCGAGGTGACGCGGCCCGGCCCGCCGTGCCGGGTCTTCGCGGACGCCGGCGCGGGCGCGATGCGGGCCGCGACGCGGCCGCCACCCCGAACCCTGCGGCGACGCGGCCCGTCCCTTGCCTGACCGGACGTGATAGCGAAACAGTCCGGGTTTAGCCGGTGAGCCGGTATACAACGCGGAGTTGCCGGCCCGGGGCCGGACGGCGGAGACCGCATGGGCCTCGTCCTCTACGCGCTCAAGTTCCGGATCACGACCTACGTGCTCGCGGTCCTGATGATGCTCGGCGGCGTCGGGGCGATCGTCGTCGCGCCGAAGGACGTGCTGCCGGTCGTCGACATCCCGGTCGTCGTGGTGGTCTGGACCTATACCGGCCTCTCGGCGCCGGAGATGGAACAGCGCATCACGACCTACGCCGAGTACGGCATCTCCAACAACGTCAACAACATCCGCCGCATGGAGTCGACGACGCTCCAGGGCACGGCGGTGCAGCGGATCTACTTCGAGCCCACCGTCAGCCTCAATCTCGCCATTGCCCAGGTGGTGTCCTCGACCAACTCGATCCGTGCCGTGATGCCCCCCGGCACGCAGCCGCCGGTGATCGTGCGCTACTCCGCCTCCTCGGTGCCGGTGATCCAGCTCGCCCTGACCTCGGCCAAGGAGAGCCTCAACCAGGTCTACGACTACGCCCAGTACCGGATCCGCCAGACCCTGGCGCAGGTCCCGGGCTCGACCCTGCCGTCGCCCTTCGGCGGCGCGCCCCGGCAGATCATGGTCGACCTCGACCTCAACGCCCTCCAGGCGCTCGGCCTGACGCCGCTCGACGTCACCAACGCCATGACGGCCCAGAACCTGACCGTGCCGTCCGGCCTCGCCAAGATCGGCGAGCAGCAGTACCCGGTCCAGCTCAACGGCACCCCGCCGTCGATCGAGACCCTGAACCTCGCGCCGATCAAGGTGGTGGCCGGCCAGCCCGTGCTGGTGCGCGACGTCGCCTATGTCCGCGACGGCGGCCCGCCGCAGGTCAACGTGGTCAGCGCCGACGGCCAGCAGGCCGTGCTGATGCAGATCATCAAGAACGGCAACGCCTCGACCCTGAGCGTGGTCAACAACGTCAAGGCGGCGATGCCGACGATCCGCGCCGCCGCGCCCGAGGGGCTGGCGATCAAGCCGCTCTTCGACCAGTCGGTCTACGTCTCGAACGCCATCGAGGGGGTGCTCCACGAGGCGCTGACCGCGGCGGCCCTGACGGGCCTCGCCATCCTGCTGTTCCTCGGCTCCTGGCGCTCGACGATCATCGTGCTGATCTCGATCCCGCTCTGCGTCATGACCTCGCTCGCCGTGCTGGCGGCGCTCGGCGAGACCATCAACGTGATGACGCTGGGCGGCCTGGCGCTCGCGGTCGGCATCCTGGTGGACGACGCCACGGTGGCGATCGAGAACACCTACCGGCTGTTCGAGGAGGGCGAGGAGTTCCGCGAGAGCGTGGTCCACGGCGCCGCCGGCATCGCCAAGCCGGCGCTGATCTCGACGCTCGCGATCTGCGCGGCCTTCACGGCCGTGTTCGCGCTCACCGACACGCCGAAATACCTGTTCACCCCGCAGGCGCTCGCGGTCGTGTTCGCGATGCTGACCTCCTACCTGCTGTCGCGGACCCTGGTGCCCCTCCTGATCGACGTGATCGTGGCGCCGGAATACCGCCAGAAGCACGCCAAGGACCGGGACGCGCACCGGGACGCGCACCCGGCGCAGCACGCGGCGCCCCGGCGGGGCCGGATCGCCCGGGCCGTCGGCCTCGTGGGCGCCCCCGCGCTGCGGCTCGCCGGCCGGATCCACGGCGCGTTCGAGCGCGGCTTCGCGCGGTTCCACCGGGGCTATGTCGGGCTGCTCCACGCGGTGCTGCGCCACCGCGTCGTCACCCTGGGCGCCGTCGGCGGCGTGCTCGGCATGACCGGCGTGCTGTTCGTCTTCGTCGGCCAGGACTACTTCCCGCAGATCGAGGCGAGCCAGATGACCATGCATCTGCGCACCCGCGTCGGCATGCGCATCGAGACCGCCCGGCAGGTCTTCGCCGAGGTCGAGGACACGGTCCGCGAGGTGATCCCGGCGGGTGAGGTCGACCAGATCCTCCAGAACATCGGCCTGCCGTCGAACAACTACAACTTCGCGTTCTCGGACGGCTCGTTCGTCTCCTACAATGACGGGCAGATGCTGATCAGCCTGAAGGAGGGGCACGGCCCGGTGGCGGGCTACATGAAGCGCCTGCGCGAGGTGCTCATGAAGCGCTTCCCCGACGTGGTCGTCTACTTCCAGCCCGCCGACATGATCACCCAGATCCTGAACTTCGGCGTCCTCACGCCGATCGACGTGCAGGTCTCCGGTCGGCACAAGGAGAAGGACCTGGAGGTCGCCCAGCGCATCGTGCAGCGGCTGAAGCACACGAAGGGCCTCGTCGACGTCCACCTGCAGCAGATCGTCAACGAGCCGCAATTCTACGTCGACGTCGACCGGCGCCTCGCCTCCGAACTCGGCCTGACCGAGCAGCAGGTGGCGCAGAACATGAACATCTCGCTGTCCGGCAGCTACCAGGTCACGCCGAACTTCTGGCCGGACCCAAAGACCGGCATTCCCTACCAGCTTTGGGTGCAGACGCCCGAGTACCGCAACAGCTCGCTCACCGACCTGCGCAACACGCCGATGTTCGTGCGCGCCGCCGCGACCTCCGGCTCCGGCCCCGGGGTGCTGACCCTGCTGTCGAGCCTCGCGGACATCCGCCGGACGCCGACGCAGACCATGATCAGCCACGTCAACATCCAGCCGACCTTCGACATCTTCGCCTCGGTGCAGGACCGGGACCTCGGCTCGGTCGCGCGCGAGATCGACAGGATCGTCGAGGACGAGCAGAAGAACCTCGAGGCGCCGGACAAGATCGTCGTCCGCGGCCAGATCGAGAACATGCGCTCGGCCTTCTTCCGCCTGGAGATCGGCCTCGGCATCGCGCTGATCGCCGTCTACCTGCTGATGGCGGTGAACTACCAGAGCTGGGGCGACCCGTTCGTGGTGATCGCCGCCCTGCCGATGGCCTTCTGCGGCATCACCTTCGCGCTGTTCGTGACCGGCACGCCGTTCTCGATCCCCTCGATTTTCGGGGCGATCATGTCGGTGGGCATCGCCTCGGCGAACTCGATCCTGCTCGTCACCTTCGCCAAGGAGCACCGGGAGGAGACCGGGTGCAGCGCCCTGGAGGCGGCGATCACGGCGGGCGAGACCCGGCTGCGGCCGGTGCTGATGACCGCCTCGGCGATGTTCCTGGGGCTCATCCCGATGGCGCTCGGGACCGGCGAGGGCGGCGAGCAGAACGCCGCGCTCGCCCGCGCGGTCATGGGCGGCATCGCCTTCGCGACGCCCGCGACCCTGCTGCTGGTGCCGTTCCTCTACGTGCTGATGCGCGGCGGCCCGGCGCGGCCGGTGCAGGATTACCTGGAGCCGGAGGGCCGCCCGGCGGCGGCGTGAGGGACGGCGGCGCGTCGCGCGCCGCGGCCGGTGTCGCTGGCCCGATCCGGATGCCTGACCGTCGGATCCCGATCGGGGGGATGCCCTTGCGGGCCGCTCACCCCTCCTTGAAGCCGTATTCCGGCGTGTCGTCGTCGTTGCCGTAGTACTTGTACGGCAGGAACTTGCCCGACATGGTGAGCTTCACGCGGTCGCCCTTGTTGTTGGCCTCCCGGGCCATGTCCATGTTGAAGTCGATCGCCGACATGATGCCGTCGCCGAACTCCTCCTGGATCAGCTCCTTGAAGGTCGTGCCGTAGACCATCACCAGCTCGTAGAACCGGTAGATCAGCGGGTCGGTGGGCGGCATGGACGGGATCGAGCCGCGATAGGGCGGCTCGTTGAGCATCCGCTCCTCGGCGGCGGTGAGGCCGAAGAGCTCGGCCGCCCGCTTGGCCTGGGCCTTCGGGAGCTTCATCTGGCCCATGCAGGCCGCGGTGATCAGGAACGGCGACAGGCCGCCGATCTCCGCGTGGATGTGCTTCCAGCTCCACCCCTTCTCGCGCTTGATGTCGAGAAGCTTCTCGGTGAGGTCTTCGCGCTTCATCGTCGGCTCCCGGATCTCGATCTGCGATGGGTCCGGTGAGGCCGCGCGCTCCGCGGCCCCACCCACCCGGTGCGGGTGCGCGTCCGGACCGCGACCGGTGAGGGTGGACGGTCGCGTCCGGACGCGGACGTCCGCCGGGCGTCGTCGCGGCGCGCCTTCGGGAGCGGTGCCGGCCGACGGGCGGACAGCCTCACTCGGCAAAGGGTGTGCCAGAAGGGATGCCGGAGAAATGGCTCGGTCTGCCAGAGGTTTGGGTCGCCGGATGTCGCTCACGACATCTCGTTGGAAACGAGATATCGTGAGCCAATGACGATATCTCGTGAGTCCGGTGCCGCCGGAAGCTTCGGGCCGGTCTTCGAGGCGAGCCCGGATCCCATGCTGGTCCTCGCGCCGGAGGAGGACCGGGTCGCGGACGCCAACCCGGCGGCGGCGCGCCTCCTCGGCTACGGCCGCCCGGCGCTGCGCGGCGCGCGGGCGAGCGCCCTGTTCCCGGGCCAGCTCCCGGCGCTCACGGTCTTCACCGAGGCCGCGCTAGCCCGGGGGCACTGGTGGACGCGCACATTGGCGCCGCGCGACGCGGCCGGGCGCGACCTGCGGGTCGAGACCGCGGCCTTCCCGCTCCCGGGCGACGCGATGCGCCTCCTCGTCACCCTGGCGGACCCGGACACGCTCCACCGCCGCCAGGTCGACGGCGAGGCCGAGGCCCACATGCGCGCCGGCCTCTCGGAGTGGCAGCGCGTGGAGCGCATCTTCCGCGACATCGAGCGGGGCAACCAGCTGATCCTGCGCGCGGCCGGGGAGGGGATCTACGGCGTCAACGCGGAGGGTGTGACCACCTTCGTCAACCCGGCCGCCGCGCGCATGCTCGGCTGCGAGGCCGCCGACCTCGTCGGCCGAGACATGCACGCCGCCGTGCACCACACCCGCCCGGACGGGAGCCACTACCCCCACCGCGACTGCCCGATCTACGCGGCGTTCCGGGACGGGACCGTGCATCAGGTCGATCACGAGGTCTTCTGGCGCGCCGACGGCACCGCCTTCCCGGTCGAGTACACCTCGACGCCGATCCGCGACCGGGGGCGCCTGCTCGGCGCCGTCATCGTGTTCCGCGACATCAGCCAGCGCCGGGAGGCCGAGGCCCGCCTGACGAGCGCGCTCGCCGAGGTCGACTCCCTCCGCGAGCGCCTGGAGCTGGAGAACGCCTACCTGAAGGAGGAGATCCGGGCCGAGCGCCAGCACCAGGGCATCATCGGCCGCTCGCCCGCCATCGCGGCGACGCTCCGGCAGGTCGACCGCGTCGCCGCCACCGACGCCACCGTGCTGATCACCGGCGAATCCGGCACCGGCAAGGAGCTGATCGCCCGGGCAATCCACGAGGGCAGCCGCCGCAGTGCCCGCCCGATGATCCGCGTCAACTGCGCGGCGATCCCCCGCGAGCTGTTCGAGAGCGAGTTCTTCGGCCACGCCAAGGGCAGCTTCACGGGGGCGCTGCGCGACCGGATCGGCCGGTTCGAACTCGCCGACGGCGGCACGCTGTTCCTCGACGAGGTCGGCGAGATCCCCCTCGACCTCCAGGGCAAGCTGCTGCGCGTCCTGCAGGAGCGCTCGTTCGAGCGGGTCGGCGAGGCGCGCACGCGGGCGGTGGACGTGCGCGTGGTCGCGGCCACCAACCGGGACCTGCGCGCCGAGATCCGGGCGGGCCGCTTCCGGGAGGACCTCTACTTCCGCCTCAACGTCTTCCCGATCCAGGCGCGGCCCCTGCGCGAGCGGCCCGAGGACATCCCGCCGATCGCCCAGCACCTGCTCCGGGTCGCCGCGCGCCGCCTCACCGTCCCGGAGCCGCGCCTCACGGAGGGCGATGTCCGCCGCCTCTGCCGCTATTCCTGGCCCGGCAATGTCCGGGAACTGGAGAACGTGATCGAGCGGGCGGTGATCCTCTCCGCCCGGGGGCGCCTCCGCCTCGACCTGCCCGACGGTGAGGCGACCGGACCCGCGGACGCGGCCAGCCCGGCCGCGCCGCCCGGCGGGCGGCCCGCCACCGAGGCCGAGCGCCGGGCGCGCGACCGCGCCGAGATCGTCGCGGCCCTGGCGCTGTCGGGCGGCCGGATCTCCGGGCCGGGCGGCGCGGCCGCGCTCCTCGGCCTTCGGCCGACGACGCTGGCCTCGCGGATCAAGGCACACGGGATCCCGCGCGGCTGATCCGGCGGGCCTTTGATCCGATCTTAAGGCCGCTGTGCCAACGCTCGCGCCGGGCTTTCCCCGCGAAGGCGCAGCGTCCCCGACCGATGCACGACCTCTCCGATCCCGTCACTCTACCGGCCGGCACCGTCCTGTTCGAGGAGGGGGCGATCGGGCACTGCGCCTACCTGATCCTGAGCGGGCGCATCGCGATCTTCCGGCGGCGCGACGGCGCTGAGGCCGTGCTCGCCCGGCGCGGCCCCGGCGAGATCTTCGGCGAGATGGCCATCCTCGACGCCCTCCCGCGCTCCGCCGGCGCGCGCGCCGAGGCGGATAGCGTGCTCGTCCCGGTGGACGCGGCGCAGATCCGCCAGCGGCTCGCCGGCGCCGATCCGATCCTGCGCCTCTGCCTCGAGGGGCTCATCGCCCGGTTCCGCGAGACCCTGCCGCGCCTCGGGCCGGCTTCCGCCGAGGGGCTTCAGGCGCCGCCGTCGCCCTCCGCCCGCGCCGATTTCGACGCGACGGTCGCGTCGCTCGCGCAGGAGCGCGCCCTGCGGCGCGCCCTGGCCCGGGACGAGTTCGCGCTGTTCCTGCAGCCGATCGTGCGGCTCGCCACCGGGCGCCTCGCCGGCTTCGAGGCCCTGATCCGCTGGCACGATCCCGAGCGCGGGCTCGTGCCCCCCGCCGCCTTCATTCCGGCCGCCGAGGCGAACGGCCTGATCCTGGCGATCACCGCCTGGGTGATCGACGCGATCGGCCGGATCGTGCCCCGCATCCTGCAGGCCGGCCTGCGCGCGCCCGCCTCCGTCGAGCCCTCCCTGTTCGTGAGCTTCAACGTCACGGCCCAGGATCTCGCCCGCGCGGACATACCGGGCCTCGTCGACGCGATGCTGCGCCGGACCGGCCTCGCGCCCGGCGCCCTCAAGATCGAGGTCACCGAGAGCGCGCTGATGCAGGATCCGGCCGGGGCCGCGGCCGCCCTCGCGCGCTGCCGCGCCGCCGGCCTCGGCATCGCGGTGGACGATTTCGGCACCGGCTACTCCTCGCTCAGCCATCTCAGCACCCTGCCGATCACCACGCTCAAGGTGGACCGCGCCTTCGTCCGGGCGATGCTGGCGGAGCCGCGCGATCGCCGGATCGTCCAGACCATCCTGCGGCTCGCCGAGGAGATCGGGGTGGCGGCGGTCGCGGAGGGCATCGAGGGCCGCGCCGAGGCGGAGGCCCTCGCGGCGATGGGCTGCGCCCTGGGCCAGGGCTACCATTTCGGCCGCCCGATGCCGGAGGCCGACGCCCTCGCGGCGGCGGCGGCCTGGAACGCCGAGGCGTGGCGCGTCGGGCTCTCCGGGGAGGCTGATCCGGGGCGGCACGGGTTCCACGCCCGGGCCTGACGGATTCCCGGCCCCGGCGCGGTCTTTCGCCACCCCCGCGAGCGTGGTTTCGATGCACCGGGCGGGCGGGAAGCGCGCGGCTCCGGGCGGAAACGCTTGCATCCGGTGCGTGTTTTCGGACCATGCGTCTTCGGGTCTCGGAGGCGGGCTTTGGGCGGAGACGAGCGGGACGGGCAGATGGCCGAAGGGGCTGCGGGGGCATCCGCGCATCCGGCGCCCTGGGAATTCGTGCTGCCGGAGGAGACGGCCACCGAGGATCTCGGCCTGTTCCTCTCCGAGTTCCTGATGCCCGGGGACGTCGTGGCTCTGTCCGGCGGCCTGGGTGGTGGCAAGACCACGCTCGCCCGCGCGGTCATCCGCGAGCTCGCCGGCGACCCGCGCCTGGAGGTGCCGAGCCCGACCTTCACGCTGATCCAGCCCTACGCGGCCCGCGACGGCCGGCCGATCGTCCACGCCGACCTGTACCGGCTGCGCGACCCCGACGAATTGGTGGAACTCGGCTTCGACGAGATGGCCGAGGGCGCGATCACCCTGGTGGAGTGGCCCGACCGGATGCCGCCCCGCGCCGGCCCGGTGCTGACCGTGGACCTGTCCCTGCGGGCGGAGTTCGGCCCCGAGGCGCGGCTCGCGCGGATCGACGGCACCGGCGGCATGCGCGCCCGCCTCGACCGGGCCCGCGCGGTGCGCCGCCTCCTCGACCGCAGCGGCTGGGACATCGCCGAGCGGACCTTGATGCAGGGGGACGCCTCCTCCCGCGCCTACGAGCGCCTGACCAAGCCCGACGGCACCAGCGCCGTGCTGATGATCGCGCCGCCGCGACCCGACGGGCCGCCGGTGCGGGACGGCAAGCCCTACAGCGCGATCGTGCACCTCGCCGAGAGCGTCCACGCCTTCGTGGCCCTCGACCGCGGCCTGCGGGCACTCGGCTTCTCGGCCCCGAAGATCTACGGCGAGGACCTGACCGAGGGCCTGCTCATCCTGGAGGATCTCGGCAGCGAGCCGGTGATCGAGGGGGGCGCCCCGCGGCCCGAGCGCTACGCCGAGGCCGTGCGCGTGCTGGCCAAGCTCCACGCCAACCCGCTGCCCCCGGTCCTGCCCGTGGTGGAGGGGATCGAGCACAGGCTGCCGCCCTACGACATGGAGGCGCTGCTGTTCGAGGCGGAGCTGATGCCCGAATGGTACGCCCCGGCGATCCGGAACGTCAGCCTGTCGGCGGAGGCGCGGGCGGCCTTCGTCGACCTGTGGCGGGGGGCGCTCCAGGGCGCGATCCCGGACCGGCCGACCTGGACCCTGCGCGACTACCATTCCCCGAACCTGATCTGGCTGCCCGAGCGCGACGGGCTGGAGCGGGTCGGGCTGATCGATTTCCAGGACGCCGTCATGGGCCACCCGGCCTACGACGTCGCCTCGCTGCTGCAGGATGCCCGGGTCGATTCCAGCGCGGAGTTCGAGCTGCGGCTCCTCGGCCTCTACGCCCGCGAGCGCCGCGGCCGGGACCCGACCTTCGACGTCGGCGCCTTCGCCACCGCCTACGCGCTGCTGGCGGCCCAGCGGGCCACCAAGATCCTCGGCATCTTCGCGCGCCTCGACCGGCGCGACGGCAAGCCCGGCTACCTCGCCCACCTGCCGCGGATCGAGGGCTACCTCGCCCGCAACCTCGCCCATCCGGCGCTCGCCGGTCTGCGGGCTTGGCACGCGGACCATCTGCCGGGCCTCGTCGCCCCG
This sequence comes from Methylobacterium sp. D53M, assembly GCF_053345625.1. Classification (NCBI taxonomy): domain Bacteria; kingdom Pseudomonadati; phylum Pseudomonadota; class Alphaproteobacteria; order Hyphomicrobiales; family Methylobacteriaceae; genus Methylobacterium; species Methylobacterium sp. D53M. Next base: position 86,362 of record NZ_JBKFAL010000009.1, on the reverse strand, counting down.
GCGCCCGACCCCTGACCACCGGATTCCCGACCGCATGAGCGATCCCAGCCCCGCCGTCAGCCGCGCCTTCGTCCTGGCCGCGGGCCTGGGCAAGCGCATGCGGCCGGTGACCGCCACCGTGCCGAAACCCCTGGTGGAGGTGTCCGGCAAGGCCCTGCTCGACCACGCCCTCGACCGGGTCGCCGAGGCCGGGATCGGGAGCGCAGTCGTCAACGTCCACTACCTCGCCGACCTGATCGAGGGGCACCTCGCGCGCCGGGCCGAGGGGGCGGCCCCGGGACCGGCCACGACCGTCTCCGACGAGCGCGCGGCGCTGCTGGAGACGGGCGGCGGCATCCGCAAGGCGCTGCCGCTCCTGGGCGACGCGCCGTTCGTGGTGCTGAACTCGGATTCGTTCTGGCTCGAGGGGCCGGCCTCCAACCTGCGCCGGCTGATCGAGACCTGGGACGGGGACCGCATGGACGGCCTGCTGCTGGTGGCGCCGACCGCCACCAGCCTCGGCTACGAGGGCGCCGGGGATTTCGTGATGGATCCGGACGGCCGCCTAGAGCGCCGCGGCGAGCGCGCGGTGGCGCCGTTCATCTACGCGGGGGTGGCGATCCTCACGCCGGGCCTCTTCGCCGACACGCCGGAGGGCGCCTTCTCGCTCAACCTGCTGTTCGACCGGGCGATCGCGGCGGGGCGGCTGTTCGGGATGCGGCTCGACGGCCAGTGGCTGCATGTCGGTACGCCGGAGGCGATCCGGGCCGCGGAGGAGCGCGTTCGCGCGAGCGCCCGGGCCCCGTAGAGAGCCGGATCCGGGGCACAATGCGCGGAGCGCGAAGTCCTTGTCCGAAGTGTCTTGCCAAGCCGGATCTGAGCCTCTAGAAGCCCCTTCACACCGGCGGGCCGAGAGCCCGCCGCCGTGTCAGGCGCCCGTAGCTCAGCTGGATAGAGCACCAGACTACGAATCTGGGGGTCAGAGGTTCGAATCCTTTCGGGCGCGCCATCTAACCTATTCTTATACATCGCGATTTCCTTTCAATGCCTTCGGTTTCGGAGGCGCGGTTTGCAGTTGGTTTGCAAATTTGGTTCGCGGTGAGTTCTCCCAGTTGAAGATGGCTTGGTCCGCGAGCGCTCGCGTTCGGGCGAGGTAGCGGTCCAGGATCACGGTCACCGTCTTGAGCGAGTGGCCGGTGATGGTCGCGATCTGCTGCGGGTTGCAGCCGGCCTCGGACAGCATGGTCACGGCCGTTCCGCGGAGATCGTGGAAGTGCAAGGCTACCGGCTCATCAAGGCCGGGCAGGCTGATCCGGCTGAGACCCGCTTCGGCCGCCGCCTCCTCCCAGAGCCGGGCGAAGTAGCGCTTCTGCAGCGCCCTCCCGGTCTTCGTCGTCAGCACCAGCGGCGAGCCTCGTGGCATGCCGTCCAGCATGCGCCGCAGCGCCAGGGTGCAAGGAATGGTGATCAGAGGCGCCACGCGGCCGCCGCGGGCGCTCTTGCCCTGCCGTAGGGTAATCGCGGTCCCATCGTAGGCAGACCAGGGCAGGCGCAGGATGTCCGCCTGCCGTTGGCCCGTGTGCAGGGCGATGATGAGAGCACGTTGCAGCTCGATCGGTGCAACCGCCATGAAGGCTGCGATGTGCTCGGGCAGCCATACGATCTCGGAGCGATCGGCGTGATAGAGCCGCTTGAAGCCGCGGACGTGATTGGCCTGGATCCGGCCGTTTTCCTGAGCCCAGGTCAGCATGGCCGAGATGACGGACAGCCGGTTGTCGCCCTCTCGCTCACCCGAGGCGCGGGCGACCTTCGCGCGCCAATCGAGGAAATCGCGCCGCACGCCGGGCTCGTTCAAGGCCTCGATCGGCATGTCGCCGAACTGGGGCTCGGCCTTGGTCAGCATGCGCTTGTACTCGCGCTGCGTCCCAGCCGAGAGCTTCGTCTCGAACTCCGGTGAGGCGGTGAACTCGCGCACCAAGCCGTTGAAGGTTTCGCCCGAATGCCGAGCCTTGAGCGTGCGTTCGGCTTCGGCATAGCTCAGGATGAAGGAGCGCTCGCCAGGCTCACCTTCGAGCCGCATCCCGGTTGCGCGGTGATACCAATAGGCCCGCCGCGTTCCATCCTTGAGCGCCTTGTAGGTGGCGAAGACGCCCGGGTAGTCAGCTCGCACCACGGCTCGCCCTCCAGGCTTCGAGCTTCGTGAGCGGCTGAACAGAGTCGTCCCCGGATACGACGACGATGCGGCCAGTGCTGGGATCAATCTCGACGCGCCCGACCTTGAGTCCGGCGGCCTGAGCGCCCTTCACGGCACGTGCGATTGCGGCCTGGGTGATGACCGGGCGTCGCGGCATCATCAGTCCTTCTGCTTCACGACGCGCCAGAGTGGGCAGCCAGCACGATCAAGGATCGTGTCAGCCAAACTGCGCAGGTTGAGGATTACGGTTGCGGCCGGGACCGAATCGGAAGCGAAATAGGCGTCGACGGCGCTGACGAACTCGTGGCCGTTGCCGTCCCAAACGAGATACCAGCGGTCGAAGCCGGGCGGGGCGCGAACCGGGGGCTCGTTGGCCAAGCCCTCGGGATCTTCGACGGCCCCCTCGATCTTGGCGAGTGCCATCACGATGATGGCCGAGGCGCTATCTGCGATCGCGGCGCTCGCGCTGGGGGGCACCTTGAAAGCCGCCAGGCTCTGCATGACGAGCAGCTTCGCCAAGGCGCGAGCATCTTTGCGCTCGTGCCCAGGATTGGACTTGGCGTCGTGATCCGCTCGCCGAAGATTGCGCTGCTGGGTCGTGCTGACGCCGGTGATCGCCTCAGTACCGCTAGCGGAAAAGGTCACCGGTTCGAAACGAATGGTCACGTTTCAACCTCGCGATCGTGTAGCCATACACGAACCTGACACAGCAGTGGTTTCGTGTAAAGCCACACGATGCGAGCTGTCCCTATCGTTCAAGATCGCCGCCGCCTCCGCGCAGCCACACGATCTGCGAGACGTGCCCTTCGGGTGCACCGAGGCTCGGCTCCGCGTCGCCCCCGTCCTCGAGGTCCGGATCCTCATCCATCTCGTCGAGAGCGGCCACGAGGTGGTCGACGGCGTCGAGAGCCAGGGCCAGCGCCCCCTCGATGCGGGCCCGGGTGTCGGGGATGGTCAACCGCTGACGGCGGCGGAACGGGATGACGTTGCTCATCGTGTAGATCCCGAGGTGACGTTGATCTTGGCGAGTTGAGCTGCGCCTTGCTGGATCTGCCGGAGCACATTCCAATGGCTCGCGAGGGGGCCCTGTGCCGCGATCGGCCGGCACGGCCCGGAGTCGTCGCTATCAAGCCGCGCCAGCAAGAGCGCCTTGATCCCGAGGCCCTCAACCGTTCCGGCCGGTAGCCGGGCGATCTGCTCCGCGAGCTCGGTGCAGGCCCGATAAGCGGCCTCGTCACCGTCCGATTCCTCGGCCACCCATGCCGCCATGAACTCGGCGCCGAGAGCGGCTAGGGCAGCGTCGGGACGCGACGCGGTGGCGGATGTAGGCGTCTCCCGCTCAGCATCGCGCAACAGGGAGTTCAGCAGCCGGCCGCCGGGATAGTCGCTATCGTGCTCGTCCTCGTAGTGCCCGGCAGCTCGTAGCTTGATACGCAGGCCTTCGGCGCTGAAAGCCGGCATCTCAGCGATGCGATCAGCGAGCGCCTGGACCTCGACTTCTGCCGCTTCCGCGCGATCCTCCCTGTCATCCTCGTCACTTTCGAACGCGGCGCGGACCCGCGCACATTCGGCCTTCCACGCGTCCCACGCGGTGATGATCTCGTCGGCGCGAGCCTGTGCCTCCGGCCAAGGATGATGCTCGACAATCGTGTGAGCGTCCGCCGGCAGCCCATCGTCCGGTCGAGGCGCTCGCCTCACTTCACGGACGTATGGCTTCCGTCGCATCCAGGCGACATCATCTGCGGACACCTCCATGCCGTCGAGCGCAGCCGGCTCGGTCAGATATTGGCGGAGGTAGAGTCGTCGATCGTCCTCGCGGAAGTAGAGGCATGTCGGACGCTTCGGCGTCGCAGAGATCCGGGCCTCAATCAGCTGCTGCGATGCCTCATGAAGGGCTCTGGCTCGAGCGATCGCGTTGTCCAGCTGAGCACCGAGCTGCAGCAGCTCGGCGTCTACCACTTCGGCCGAGGGCGGCGGCGACGGATCCGGACGTCGGATGAACCGCCCGGCGGCGTCCCGGGCGCGGGCGGCACGCTGGCGAAGATCCTGAGCTTCCGGCGCGGCCTTCGCGGTGTTGGGCCTCCTCATGGCAGCCTCCCTCACGCGAGAGGGATGTAGCCGTAGGCGAACACGCCCCCGGCTACGATGAGAGCAGCGGTAACGAGCTCGCCGGCCAGGTCGAGGAAGCGCGGCGCGCGGACGTGCTCGGTGTCGGGCCGGACGGGTGCGACCGCCTCCCAGGCCTCGACCGTGCCGGGGACGAGCTCGTTGGCCTCCAGCGTCGGCTTGGCGCGATTGTAGTGGGCCGCAGGCGAGCAAGAGCGTTCACCGGCCCGCGCCGGTGCTGTAGAATGACGGGTAGCCATGATCGTCTCCGAGGGACGTGCGTGGTCAGGGCCGCGAGCGAGGGTTCCAGCCTTGCTCCGGCCCGCACTTTGTGACATCATAAAAATACGATGTCAATTTGTGATGCCACAAAAAAACGGGGACGCCCCGCCACAGGTAAAGGTGAGCCTGTGACTGTCCGGCTGCAGCCAGATCACACAGGTCCCCTCGACGCCTGGATCAACGCTCAGCCGGATCCGAAGCCCTCGCGACCAGACGTGCTGCGTCAAGCGCTTGCAGATTGGCTAAAAGAAAAAAACAGGAGGAACGCGTGACTTCTGAAGTGTGCGTGATGAATAGGCAGGCACTTGTATTGGCTGCCGATAGCGCCGTCACGGTTTCCAAGTGGGACGACAACGGCAAAAAAGAAGAGAGATACTTTAAAGGCGCAAACAAGGTTTTCCAGTTATCAAACCATCAGCCTATTGGAATGATGATTTTTGATACGGCTGACTTGCATCGATTTCCGTGGGAGATTATTGCAAAGCAATATCGCAAACAACTTGGTAATAAAACATGCGGTTCTCTTGAGGATTATGCCGCAGATTTCTTCTCGTACATAGAGCAAAATCTAGATATATTTTCTGCCGCGGATCGGATGTCCATATTTGTTGAGGCTGTCGATCGCGCGATGGTCAGAAATATTGCTATAGCCAACGACGATCCGTCTGTGAAAGCTGCTGCGGGCAATCAAGCGGCGGAAGATGCTGCGCGAAATATTGCGCTCGATAAAATTAGAACTCTGTTTGCCGGAATGCCCATAGTTGCTCCCATAACTCAGGCTGAAGTAGACGCCTTGGTCACATTGCACCAAGCTGAACTGGATAAAGAGGCGACAGACGATCTGACAATTTTTGCGGCCGGATCAACATATCCCATCGCTCATCTAATCGAAATTGGTGTTGCTGCCGTCTTTAAAGTTGAGGATGCTTATTTATCTGAGACCGGGATTGTCGTCGCCGGCTTCGGTGACACGAGTCATTTCCCTGAATATATAGAGTATAGCTGCTTAGGGCTGTTTGGGAACAAGCTTCTGACAAAAAAGATCGGCGATCACAAGATCACCAGACGCAGTACTGGATTTATCAATGCGTTTGCCACCAAGTCAATGGTTGACACGTTTTACCTTGGGTTCAGCCCAGACGTATTCTACGCCGTGAGGCACAATCTTAAAGATATTCTCAAGGCTAACGCCGCAGCTATTATCACTGCTGTGGGCGGGAATGCAGTTGCTATACCAGACACTGTCATAGACATGGTGGTAAAAGATCACACAGACTCTTGGACTAAGTATGTATTCGACAGGCATGCGTCGCCTTTCCGCTCAGTTGTAGGGTCATTGCCAATAGATGATTTATGCAATTTGGCAGAGACTTTAGTGATGCTAGAGTCTCTTAAGGAAAAAGTAACTAAGCCGTCGGAGTCTGTCGGCGGTCCTATTGATGTCGCTGTCATTACAAAAGCAGAAGGCTTCCTTTGGGTTAAGCGGAAGCACTTCTTCGACGCAAAGCTAAATCCACGATATATGCACCGTCAGCATGCAAGTTAATATGAATGTGGAGGAGGCTATGATGAACGTTTCTGATATCGAGCGGCAAAAGCTTATCGATGAGCTGTCTAAAATTGAGGATCGCAGCCTAGATATCCTTGTCGAGACACCGCCGCAGCGGCCAGTTATAGAAGATAGATCCAACAAAGAGGATTATAGGAAGATTCTTCAGGAGTTTAAAAACTCTGATGATACGTCGAGCAAAATGTCGGCTAGACGTCGTTCGAATTGACGCTTGCCATTCCAATGTGCCGATCACTCAAGAGGAACTTCAGGGCAAACTGTCGTGAACCCTAAGGATGATTGACTCAGTTTGCCTTCCATCTGGGTGAACATCTCGTGGCTGCCGTATCTCGCGAGCTTCGAGCGGCACAGGTGCGGTTCTCGGTCGACCCGGCCGACATCCCGCCGGAGAAGGTCGCGCGCCGCCTGCATCTCACGCTGGCGCAGTTCGTTGCGGTCCGGACGCGACTGTTCATGCGGGGCTTCCCGCTCCCCGACATCGACACCGGCATGTACTGCCTCGAGGCGGTCGACCGATGGCGCCTGCAACGATACCCAGCCCTATTCCCCGAGCTGCCCCGGTTCGATGCGGCAGTCATCACAGATGGCTCGGGGAAGGATCTGGGGACGGCGACCCGTGAAGTCTTCGGGAGGAAGCCTGCCAAGCGCAACCGAAAGATCGACGATTGCTTATAAGAGCCGGCGCCTCAAAGCCTAGCCGCGGCAGCTCCGCGTGCGTCTATCCTGTGGCTCGCCTAATCGCGACAGTGATCCGCGAGCGCGATAGTGACTAGGTCATAAAACTGACCCAAAATTGATATTTACGGTGGCGCTTCATGGGTAACCTGCAGCGGGCGTTAAATGATGTCATCTCCCAATTGCCGCGGAATATACTCAAGAAATTTGTCAAGGAAAAACTTGTTTCAAGCAATGTTGCGCCATCGGAGGGAATGATCGATGCTTTGACCGATCACATACTAAAGGGGGAGGCAGAAAATTTTGTGTGGCATGACGACTCCTTAGGCGACGAAGATATAGATATCAAATTATCATTCGATGGTCGGGATTTTGAGGAGTTAGATCGGCTAATTAATGACCTGCCTGGAAAGATCGAGCATGTAGTACAAGACTCAGTCGAAGTAGGCGGAAAAATTCTACACCGGCAGCTCACGAAGAATTGGCAAACCTACGGCGAGATTCAGCGCATTGAGATTTCAGAATTTGCAGGCAGGCTGGAGGATCGTTGGGGAAAGGGCCTTGATCAACTTCGCATGCTTTTGACGGCATCTAGAGAAATCAGCCAAGAGGCCGCCAAGCGTCATCGCCGATCGAAGTCGAATTCTCATAGGCAGCGCCACTTTATACTCGCGCGATTACATATGCGAGCATGCCAGATTTCTGATGAGATCATCGTCCTGCTCGAAAATGGTTTTGCTGATGGTGCGATGGCCCGATGGCGGACGTTGCACGAGATTGATGTCGTGGCGACAGTCATTGAAGACGGAGATGAGGTACTCGCCCAACGCTACATTGATCATGAAATTATAGATCAAAAAAAGATGATCGACGACTGGGATGAAAACCAGGTCAATTTAGGGTATTCTCCGGTTGATCAAAAAACACGTCGCGAAGTCGAAAGCAAGTATCAGGCTGCTCTAAAAAATTATGGGCCCGAATTCAAAAACGAGTACGGGTGGGCGTCACAGCATCTAAGTATGAAGAGACCGGATTTTCGAGCGATGCAACGCGCTTCCGAGCAGTCTGGTATGAGTACCTATTACAAGCTCGCCAATTACAACGTGCACGCAAGTTCAAGGAGTATGTTTGTTCGATTGACTGATATGGGCAGCGATATTCCGATCGCAGGACGAAGCAATGCGGGTCTTCTAGAGCCAGGTCAGAACACAGCTTTTACGCTGACACGTATCACCGCAGCTCTACTCGGCCGGGTCCGAGGATTGGACGAACTCGTAAAGGTGCGAGCGCTCACCATGATGCGGGATGCAGCGCAGGAAGCGTTCGTGAGGGCAGATAGAAGACTTCAAAGAGACGAAGCTGCGTTACGGCGCGCGCAGAAGAAGAAGGCGAATCGATCAAGAGCGAGACGTTCAGTGTCTGCGAAGACGTGACCATGCGAGGCCGGCATATCGTGGCGGGGGGGGGGCGCTACGGCGAGCCGTAGAACACCCGGATTGCCCGCACGATCGAGCATTCGACGCCGACCAGGAACGTCTCGAATTCGTGCTCGAGCATCCGCCGGTTCGAGCGGTCCTGTGCGTTCCCGGCGCGCTGCTCCGCGAGAATAGCAGCCAGACGCTTCTCGGCCGCGGCGCGGGTAGGCCCGAAGGTGCCGCGCATCAGGTTCGGGACGATCCGTACCTCAGCCGATCGGTAGGCGAGCACAGCCCTGTACCACTCCTCCTCGGGCAGCTCTCGCTGGCGCAGCGCAGGTTCAAGGATGGCTCGCTCTTGGGCCGTGACGATCATGTCGCCGTGATCCCCGACGAGCTCGTCGTCCGACAGCGTGCGGGCGCGGATGTGGGCCTCGACTACAGGCGCGGCGCCTTTGGCGAACCGGCGCACAGCCTCGGCGGCCTCGTCCTCGGTCGCACCTTGAGCCCTGCGAGAGACCCCGTACATCACGCTGGCATCGGCCACCATCGCCTGCAAGTGCTCGAAGCGGTCCCGATCGTCACCAACCTCGTCGCAGGCGCGGCTCGCGACATCGTGCCCGATTACCTCCGCCTCAGGCATGCGTGCGTCCCTTCTTGGCCTGTGCCTCAGCAGCGCGTCGCTGCTGTCGCGTCATGCCGCCAGTGGCGAGGGCAACGATCCTATCTGCAATCGCCGGTAGGATCACGTCGGCGCGCTGCGCGGAGATCCGCCGGCCGGGCACGTCCGGGAACACGATGCCCTTCACAGCCGAGACGCCGTGCCGGGTGATCGTGGTCATCATCATGTAGCCGCCGACGAAGCACACCGGCTCGCCGCCAGGCAGCAGAGGCTCCCGTAGCTCGCGCTGGGCGCAGACGATGCCGGCGGCGTAGTGAGCGATGGAGGGCAGCTCGTCGAAGTCCGCCTCCGGGTCGACCTTGTAGAACTCCATGGCCTCGGAGGTCGGGAGCGGCCGCACGTAGCCCGCGTCGATCTCCAGGACCTGGTACGGCAGGGCGAGATGCATGGTCTCGGCATCGATCTCGATGCCGCGCGCCGCCGCCTCGGCGCTCTCATCCTTCGAGCTGAGGAAGATGGCGCGGGGCCGGTCCTGCGCCTTCGACCACCCGACCGCGATCACCTCAACGTGGCCCTGCTCCATCCACCCTGTGAGGTGATCGGCCTCGCGCTCGCACCAACGCCGGAGGAAGTCCGCCGCGCCATCGGCGAAGGCGTCGAAGTCGGCGAACAGCAGGCTCGCCTCGGTCGCGATCGTAGCGTGTGCCAACCCCGGGCCGCGCGTGGCGATGGCACCGGGCCAATTCGCCACTACCTGGCTCTTCGGGCCGAAGTTCTGCACCACGCCTTCGAGGTCGTACCACGCCGCGTCCGTGACGAGGTGCCCAGCCTCACGCTGCAAGAGGACGTTGATCGCGGTCATCGGCCGGCTTCTCCTGATCGGGCTTCGGGTTGTCGTTGGCGGTCCGGCGCTTGCCGAAGTGACCGCCGATGCCCAGCGCGGGGCCGGCCGCGGCCAGCAGCGGGTTGGCCGTCATGGCGCCGGCGAGCGCACCGCTGAGGCCGCCCAGGAGCGGGCTCTGCGACGAGTAGCCAACCGAGGCACCGGCCGCGATCGTGGTCAGGCCCTGGCCGAGCGGCGAGGTGAGGATGCCGCCGCCCTGGCGCGATTCCTTGAGCCAGCCCGAGACTGCGCTGCCGAGGCCGGTTTCGGCGCCCAGGCCGAGGGCGGACGCGATCTTGTCCGTGTTGAACATGCTCCCGAACATGCTCGCGGTCGGCAGGGACGGCCCCTGCGCGCCGGGTAGGGGCGAGCCGGCCTCGCTCGACGTGCCGCCGCCGAACAGGCTGCCGAGGCTGATCTTGCCGCCGAGCAGGCCGCCCAGCTGCCCGCGCTCGCTCGAAGCAGTCCCGAGGATGCCGGCGAGCGGCCCCTCGCCGGAGATCAGACCCTTGAGGACGCTGCTGCTGAGCGACTTCGACAGCGAGGCGAAGGCCTGCTCCATCTTCTGGCCGCCGAGTACGATATCGTCGACGAACCCGGTGAAGCCGTCGGCGAGCTCGCGCTGGCCCTCCTTCAGGAGCTCGAACGCCCTGCGGTTGTCGGCGAGACGGGACGTGCTGGCGGCCAGCCGATCGCCGAGGCGGTCCCACTCCACGCGCATGGCCTGCGTGACTTCGGTCCCGTCCTTCTGCGCGGCGCGCTCCAGATCGTGCGCCAGCTTCAGCTTGATCACCGCGTCAGTCGTCTTGCCGACGCTGTCCGCCTCCAGGTTCAGCTCGTCGATTCGGTCCTCTGTGCGCTTCAGCAGGAGGTCGTAGGACGAGGCTGCCTCCTGGGCGGCCTGCTTCGCCTGCTTCGCCGCCGCGGTCGCCTTGGGCAAGTTCTCGACGCCTGGCCCGAAGTTGTACGGGAACGAGCGGCCCGTGATCTTGAATGGCGGGCCCTGCGCCTCGGGCGGCCCCTGCACCTCAGCGGTCTGCTGCTTGGTGATGATGCCGTACTTCGCGGCCAGATCCGCGGCGGCCGAGCCCGCGGACTTGATCCCGTCGAGCATCTTCGTCGTGAGCGTGCCGACCAGATCCGCGCTCGCCGCGTTCGCCTCGTTGACCTTCTCCAGCACCCACTGGACGGACTGAAGGATCTTCAACCATGCTTCGTTCGCAGCGATGGCAGCGGCTGACAAATCGAAGGTCACACCGACAGCATCGCTAATACCTTGTTTTGCATCGGCGATCTGCTTGTTCAGTTCGAGGGCCTTGTCTACCTCTGCCTGCTTCAAGACTTCTTTGTCCTGAAGAGAGTTAAGGTCGGCAACAATCTGGCCGATATTCGCCTGTCCCGTCCGGACGCGCTCGGCCACGTCGGGGCCGAACAGTTTCTCGGTCAGGTCGAGGGCCGCGAACTCCTGTCCGCGCTCCTGAAGCTCCTTGATCGCGTCCAGCGTCGCGCGGACCTTCTCCTGTGCGGTGTTCGCGGTCTCCAGGGCCGCCATGGATGACGGCTTGTCCGCCCCGAACGCCCCGGAGGTGTAGAGGCTCGACACGGTCGAGAGCGCGCCGCTGGCCTGCCCGTAGCGCTCCTTCACGAAGTTCGAGGCCTGCTGCAGGGCCCTGTCCATCTGATCCGTGGTCGCCTGGATCTTCGGGCCCAGCGCCTCGAACGATTTCACGAAGGGGGCGGCGAGGTCGAGGCTGCGCGCCTTCTCGCCGAGGGCGATCAGCCGTTCGAGGTCGTCGCCGGCCTTGCCGATCGCGGCGCGCACCGCCTCGAATGCGACGAACGCAAGCACCGCCGGCCCGATCGCGCCTGGCAGGCCGCCGAGCGCCCGGCTCATCAAGCCTGTCGCGGTCGTGATGCCGGCCACTTTCTCGGCATAGGTCCCGAGGCCGCTGGCCGCCGCCGTGGCCGCCGTCGAGGCGAGGCCGAGACCGCGCGCGGCCACCGTGGCGGCTGCGACCACCGTGGGTCCCATGGCGGACGCACCCTCGGCGAACGCCGCCGTCGAGGCCGACGCGGCGCCGAGCGACCCGGCGGCCGACGTGGCAAGGGCCGCGAGCCCGCGCGCCGCCGCGACGCTGCCGGCGATCACCAGCAAGGGGTGTTCGAGGGCAAATTTCCCGGCGGCTCGATACGCCTCGTTCTGCTTCTCCAGCGACTGCACGTTGTCGTTCGACGCCCGGTCGACCGCCGCTGCCGAGCGGGCCGCAGCAGCCTGAGCGTCGGAAAAGCGCTGCGTCGCGGCCGTCAGCGCGTCCTGCTGAGACTGTGCCATGCCCAGGATCTGCGCCTGAGCCTGCATCTGCGCCTGAAAACGATCATTCGCGGTCGCCAGCTTCGCCTTGCCTTGCGCCGCTCTGTCGGCCGAGGCCGCAGCCTTGGTCTCGGCGTCCATGGCCTTGGTCTGCGCGGCGGTCGCCTTTCCCAGCGAGCCAGCCAGCTTGTCGGCCTCGGCCTGGGTCTTCTCCAGGCCCTCGTTGCGCCAGCGGAAGACGGTCTCTGTGACCTGCAGCGTGTTGATCTGGGCCACGTCAGCACCTCGCGCGGCGCGTCGCCACCTCAGGCGGCGGAATCAGGGGCCCCGAGCGCCGGTACATCCGCGGTCGCCCGGGGCATCAGCGCCGGGGCGCCGAACGGAATGGGGGTGCCGGCCGCGCCCGTACTCACTCGGGCCGCCGGCTCTCGCTGTTCTCTCGGGCACCTGCGAGTGGCCCGCGCCGAGGATGCACACCCCGGCAGGAAGGCCTCAGCTCTGAGCCGGAGCCGGGAAGCTGCCAGTGATCAGGGCCTGCGACCGCTTCACGGCCAGCGCCAGGCGCTTCTCAGCCCGGGCCGTGAGCATGTTGCGGATGAAGTTGTCCCGGTCCTCGCTGGAGACGAGCACCTCGGCATCCATCCGATCGAAGATCTGGGCGGCCACCGCGAACGAGCCGACGAGGAACCGGCCCTCCGGCATCACTGGCGTCACGGCGGTCGGCAGGCCCCACACCCGGCGCAGCTGCTCCGGCCCGAAGGGGCCGCTGCCGATGTACTGGCCGGTGGTGTCCTTCATCGCCACCATGCGGATCCAGTCCATCGTGTTGAGCACCATGCCGGTGGCCGGCAGTAGGGACTTCTCGGCCTGCCCGATCGCCATCAGCAGGGTGTCGGCCCGCGTGGGGCTCGCGATACCCGTGAGCAGGGCCGTGTCGAAGGCGGTCGCCTGCGGCAGCAGACCGAGCAGGTTCTGGCCGGTGCCGTCACCGAGCAGAAGCTGACGCTCCTCGGCCTCGTCCAGGCCATAGACGAGCTCGCCGTCGAGGGTGGAGCGCAGCGCCGGCACGTCGTCGAAGAGTTGCCGCGAGATCGGGATCCAGTGCGCGATCGTGCGCACCGCGGCCTCGGCCTCCTCGTAGCTGATCACCGATTCCGGCTTCAGCGCGCCCTCGGCCACGGTCGCCGCGTTGTTGGTCCTCACGGTCTGCCGGACAAACTGGACGAGATTGCTCTCGGTCTCCCCGGGGGAGAGCAGTCCTCGAACCGTCATCGGCCGCTGGGGCAGCGCCACGATGCCCGGCTGACGGGCCGGGGTGACGAGGGCGCCACCGGAGCCGGTCGCCGATGTCAGGGCCTTCACCTCGACGCGGGCGGTGCCGCGCAGGCCGCCGGAGACGAAGCCCTTGAAACCCTCGCTCTCGGTGAGCTTGTTGCCCCAGCTCTCGTCCTGCGGTGCGGTGCCGCCCGGACCGCTGCGGCGCGCCAGCTTCTGCTCGACGTCGAGGAGCCGGGAGTCCTGCTCCTCGATCCGCTGCTTGGACTTCTCGGCGAAGCCCTTCACCTCGCCGAGGATCCGGGACATCTCTCCCTGGATCTGCGCGAGGCCGGGATCGGCACCGCCGCCGCCCGCATCCTTGCGGCCGTACTCGCGATGCGCGGCGGTGAGACCGAACGAGGCGGCCACGAGATCGACGGGCGACAGGCCGCCCAGATGGGTTGCGTGATGCGCCAGCGTCGCCGCGTGGGCGTTGGGCACGGCGAGGAGGACGAGGCAGGCGATCGCCAGCCCGGCAAGTGCGAAGTGTCGGGAGGTGTTTCGGGTGAACATGCGGTTCTCACGGACGATCCTGCCCGTGCCGGACAGGTTCAACTCGGGAAGCCAGAGGATCAGGGCGTGCCCATCAGCCTTCCAGCGCGACAAAACGAGGGCTCACGCCCGTCGAGTTCTGCCCTTCACCAAGCCCGGACTCACTCCGGTAACCGGAAGGTCTGCCCGCATCCACGCCAGTCTCACACCGGCCCTTCACGCGAGGATCGCATCGCACCGCGATAGACGATGGCTAAATTTCTACGGCGCGCGATCGGTTCCGTCAATGTCGCGGCGGCGACGCCTCTCCGGCTGCGGACAGTAGCGCGGCGCCGGCGGCGTAGAGTTTCGATCCGGCTCGGATCTGCCCCTCGATGCTGACCGCCAGGGCGCCGCCGACAGCGAGCGCAGCCTCGGCTACGTCGAGCGGATCGGCGCCGTCAGCGATCATCCTTCGGAAAACATCCCGCATCTCGCGATGTAGGGGCATGTCGGACAGGTCCTCGGTCAGCATCGGGATCTCCTAATCAAGACATCGGCTTGAGAATGGTAGGTAATTGATCAGTTTTTCACTTCGGCGATCAGACCTAAGTCGAGGGCTAGGCGGCGGCTAAGTGCGACGCTGGCTTCAAGAGACCGGAGAGTCGACAGATAGTCTTTCAGGAAACCTTTGGTGCGCTCCTTCTCGGCGATGTCAGCTAGATACTCGATGCGGGACCGCGACTGCACGTAGTCGGCAAGGAGATCCGATTTGGTCGCGGGAAATGCCCCATCCTGAAGCTGAACTGCTCCTATCAAACGACGAAAGGCATACTTTTCCCGCCTGGAAAGGTGCGAAGGTGCCTCGATCTGAGTTGATGCACTCATGCTAAGCCTCTGGAATTCATAGCGATTGTTTGCTGGGGGGCGTCGCAAGATCGACCGCCTTTGAACTTTGAGGTGTTTCGGCCGCCTCAGCGAAAATTCCGACGCCGGAAATTTTTTGCGCGGATGAGATCCCATCCGGTCGCCAACCCCTAGGCTGGCGAGTTTCGACCCGCCCTACCCATCCGGAACGCGAGCGTCGGCGAGGATCACCATCCGGCATCTCCCGGTTCGGCGTTGAGGTCGATCTGCTGAGGTGTGAGACGAACTCTGTTTGCCGAAGCCGCAGCTTCCACGATCCTCAACCGGTCCTCAGCATCCCTGCGATCGGCCGCCAAGCGACCAGCTATGCGCGCCGTTGAGCGGTAGCTGTCCTGCACAGCGCTGCAGGCCTTCAGCACTTCGGCGATCTCGGGCGCGAACACCGACTCACGCCGCAGCCGCTGGCATGCGCTGACTACGACGCACGGTGGGTAGCCGAGATCGGCGAGGTCGAAGGTGAGCGCCTCGACGTATGTCGCCATGTTCGCGGGCTGCCGGATGCGGCTGTCGACGAGAACCGCGACCGACATCGCGTTGACGCTGCGACTGGGCTTGGTGTCGAGAGCCTGATTCAGGGCGTTGGCCAGGCCGAGCAGCTCGGGAATGCTGGGGACTTCGCGTAGGGCCAGCTCGATGTCCCGCAACCCGCTCGCGGTCTGGAGCGAGCGGCGATCGAACTGCGCCTTGAACGCTGCCGCAACCGCCGGGCCGTGTTCGCGGACCAACCGCTCCGGCTCCAGATGGCGCGCGACGTTCGGCAGGCGCGGGCGCTGAGGCTGTGTCGCGGGAAGTTCACTCATCGTCGTGCATCCTGTGCGCGAGGTAGGCGAAGGCGCTGGATTCAGGGGCGCGTCCGTTGGCGGTCGTCTTCCTCGGCGCTGCCGGCTCGTCGGCCCAGTGACCGCCGTTCAGCCACGTGGTCGGGACCTTCGTGAACTTCGGATCCTGGCCGCCCCGGGCTTCGGCGTAGCGCTGGGCCCCGGCGATCAACTCCTCGACCGTGGCTTGCCGGTTTTTCAGGACCCGATCGAAAGCCTTCCGGGCTGCGATCTTTCCATCGCGCCGCGGGTACGTCTCCCACCACTCGTCGAAGGCTGAGGGGGTAGGGGGAGACTCTTCCCTGTTTCCTTTCCCTGTATCTTTCCCTGAGTTGGGTGTCTCGCCAGACACTGGGGGGAGTGTCTCACCAGACACTCCGGGGGTGTCTCGCGGGACACCGGGGGGAGTGTCTGACGAGACACCGGGGGGAGTGTCTCCCTGTGCACCGGGGGGGAGTGTCTCACCAGACACTGGGGGGAGTGTCTCGCCGTGCACCGGGGGGGCCTCGTCGGACCGGTCGAAATTGATCCGGAATCCGTTCGTCACGAACCCCTGTGCCGCGGCCGGATCGCCACCTTTCACGCGGTTCACGGCTAGCCATCCGCGGGCCTCGAGGTCCTGCACGGCCCTGATCACGGCCCGCCGCTGAAGCGCGATGCCATCCGCGACCGTCTGATAGGACGGCGAGCAGCGGCCGGACTGCGCGCTATGGTGATAGAGCAGCCGCGCCGCCACCAGCTTCGCCGTCGCGGGTAGAGCAGCGTCCGCGAGGATGGCCTGCAGCAGCTGCCATTTCTGGAGGAGCGTCACGGCTGCCATCGATCAGGCCTCCTGCACCATGCGGTCCACGGCGAGGAGCTCGTCGGCAATCTCGATTGCGCGCAGCGCTTCCTCGGTGGTGCAATCGGGCCATGTGCGCCAGATCCAATGCACCGTGCCCCGGGTGCTCATCAGCTCTGGCGGATTCTCGATCAGGACGCGGGCGATGATGGGGGCGAGGTCGCGGCGGATCATGCCCGGCCTCCTCGGAGGAAGGCCCGCGCCTCGGCGCGCTCGGCGACCACGGTCAACACCATGCCGCGGCAGTCGAGGACGGCCGTCAGGGCGCTTGCCAGAGTTCGGTGTTCGGCCCTATCCCTGCGCACGGTTTCTTTGCGGGAGCCGATCTTCTCAGCGCCGTTCCGGGATCCGACTCCCGGGGCGGCGTTCTCGTTGTTCGGCTTCAGCAGGCCCGGATTTTGGTTTGCAACAGGGGTGCTAACCCCTTGATCCATAACAGGCTGCCGAGTGCCCGGTTTGCAGAGATCTTGAATGTTTCCAGCGCCCGGCCCCAATCTACGAATCTGGGGGTCAGAGGTTCGAATCCTTTCGGGCGCGCCATTCAAATCACGTGCTTAGCGGATGCCGGGGCAATGCCCTTTCCCGCTGACGACTATCGGACGACCCACCCACGCAGTCTCTGAACTCGCGACGAGAGCGTGTTTGGTCCCGGCTTTTGGTGGAGCGGGTCGAGCCTGAAGTGCTCTGATTCTGCGGCCCAGGCTTTGCTGACAGCCTCGCAGCTCGACCGACAGCACGGTCGAATGCCGCTCCTTCGGCCTAGTACGCTGATCGAGGACGGACGTGCGCGTCTTCCACTTCGCCACGGATTTCAGGTTGATGCCGTAGCGCTCGGCCAGCGTTCGATCTGGCGCAGCTTCAGCACCACCTGCTCCGCACTCGTCTTCTGACCTCGCCGCATGTCCGACGCCTTCGGGCCCAACTGATCCTCTCAATCAGCCCGGTCCAAAGCCGGCCGGTCAGGTCAGATTCGGAGCGACGCGCTTGGTGTGCCGTCCGCGATGAGAACAGGTCGCGGGCGCGAGCCTCGCCGCCCTCACGGATTCATCGGCGCGGCGTCCGAGGCTACGCGTACACGCGAAAGTAATCGACGCGCATATGGGTGAGTTTCTGCGCTTCGGTCAGTTGAGGGGCCGGGACATCCGTCCGCAACGCCAATGTGAGGAGCGGCCAGAAGACGTCGCCGGCTTGTTCCATCTCCGACGCGCGGGTGAGTGTCCAGATATTGAGCTGGTTCGTTTTAGGATTGATGATTGGTTTGCGCTCAAAATAAGGAATGCATTGACCGTCCTGGATCAGCACGCCGTACCGGCAGTACTGTTCGGTCATGTCGACGGGCGTGGGAACGCCGGTGCCTTCGTTGTGCTCACCGGGCTGCCCCCATTCGTGCAGGTACGCGCCGTAGAGCTTCGGCTCGAAACCCTTGTGCTCGACGATATCGACCTCTATGCTCCGTTTGGCATTGGTGATGCCCTCTCGGTTGAGGAGCCAGAAGGCTGGCCACGTGAGCGGATGCCGCGGGAATCTCATCCGCGCTTCGAGATAGCCTTGGCGCCAGCCGACCGATACGACACCGCTGCGGCTGCCGGTTTGCAAATTTCCGGAAATCCACTGATAGTCGGATGTGTTGTTTCCATAGTAATTCACGACGCTCATCTTGCGTCCGATGTATTTCGCGGAAATCTGGAGGGCCGTGCCGCCCGTGGCCTCCGCATCCGCGACGATCACGTAGGGTTTGAAGCCTTCCGCCCCGGCAAGGGGAGCGAAGGCGGAACGGCCGTAGAAACCGGACGGCCCTGTCGTGGCCTTCGGTCCGCCATTCCAGATCCGTCCGTTGATCTCCGCGAAGGGCTCATCGAAGACGAGCGTGCGGCCCTGCGTCGGATCCACGGAGGCGTCGATCGCCGCGCTCGAGTGGCTGGTCGGCAGCAGGGACGCGGCCGCGCAGATCGGTAGATCCCGGAAGCACG
This sequence comes from Methylobacterium sp. D53M, assembly GCF_053345625.1. Lineage (NCBI taxonomy): Bacteria > Pseudomonadati > Pseudomonadota > Alphaproteobacteria > Hyphomicrobiales > Methylobacteriaceae > Methylobacterium > Methylobacterium sp. D53M. Next base: position 67,981 of record NZ_JBKFAL010000009.1, on the reverse strand, counting down.
ATTTCAGCAGATCGCGGCGTACCCAGCGAGGTTTCGTCATGGCTCAGGCTCCGAGTTCCGGCGTGGCAAGTGAGAGAGAACTTCGCGGCACGAACCTCCCTTTCGCGGCGACGCCATGATCTGGGACGTGCCGGTGCCCGGCGGCGCGCCGCTGTGGTGAGGCTGACGGCCTTCAGGACCGGTTTCGCTCCCGTGTTTCCGCTCGCAGGATGTCCAGCGCCATGGCGCGGGCCCTGGCCATTCCGTAGCGGTGTCGATACCCGGCCTGCCGCAGACGATCGTTCGGGAACCGCATCCTCCAGAGAGGATTGCGCAAGGGCAGCGTCCGGTTGCGCAGGAAATCGTGGAGCCAGTCGACGAGGGCCGGCATCGGGATGACCCGGAAGCGGGGATCGCGGCTTATCGCGAACGCCCGCCGCATGAAGTCGCCGATCCGCGCATCGCGCGCCTCGTGATCGGAGAGATTGAAGACCTGGACCTCGCCCGCCGGCCAAGCCCCGGTCAGGGACCGCGTCATCGTCCAGATCGCCGCGTCCGTGACGTCCCGGACGTAGACGTGATGGGAGGGCCGATGCGCTGCGAAGAGGCGCTTCGAGAGGCTCCAGTCGCGCAAGCCGATGAGATTATAGAGATCGACGACCACCGTCGGGCGCAGGATCACGTAGGGAAGGGTCGAGGCGATCCGCCTGATGGCCTCTTCGCCGGCGAGCTTCGTTCGACCGTAGGCGCGAACGTAGTCCAGGGCCCAGTATTCGGATTTGACGTCGACGCTGCTGGTGAGAACCGGCGCCGTCTCCGTCATGGTGCGCGCGCGGCCGCTGCCATACACGGAGACGGTGCTCATGTAGCAGAAGGCCCGGACGCCGTCCCGCTCGGCGGCTTCGGCCAGTCGCCGCGTCGCCTCGACATTGATGGCCTGCATCCGATCCTGCTTCCCGAGCTCGGCGGCGAGATGCATGACGGCCGCGCAGCCGTGGACGAGGCCGGCGTAATCCTGATCCGCCGCGAAGTCGAAGGTCCGCCACTCGACCCGACCCGTGCGCGGCTGCGCCTCGGTCAGGGGCTGGGACGTGACGGCCCTGACCGCGTAGCCGCGTTCCTGCAGGTCCTCCACCAGGATGCGGCCGATCCGCCCCGTCGCCCCCGTCACGAGGACGCGGAGATCGCCCGGGACGGGCGGAGACGTTCGGAGGTCGGAGACCACGGTGTCGCGCTGTTCCCGGACCTTCAGCAGGTCGGCGAGGCGGATCGCCAGAGCGACGATCATCTGCGTGGGATTGCAGTGGCCTCCTGTCGGGAACACCGAACTTCCCGTGACGAACAGGCCGTCGATCCCGTGAACCTGGCCGCGCGCATCGACGACGCCCCTGGTAGCATCGTCGGACATGCGGGTGGTGCCGGTCGGGTGGGCGACATCGACGAAGCTGAGCGGGATCGGCGCCTCTTCGCGCACCCAGTCTGCCAGCTCGGGCACCGGCAGGCCCAGGCGGGCGAACTCGGAGACGACGAGCCGCGCCGTCTCGCGCATCGTGCGGCCTTCATCTTCGTGACTGCGCCAGTCGATCAGGGGCAGCCGGCTGCCCAGGTGATCCCGCTGATCGGAGAGCATGACCCGGCTCTCGGGATCCGGCCGCTGCTCGACCATGCATTCGAGGCTCAGCTCGGACAGCTTCCGCGGAAAGCCGTTGCGCGCGATGAAATGGTCCCGGCAGCCGCGCAGGAGCAGCGGCAGGTTCGACGTCAGCGTCAGGATGTCCTTCGCCCGCGGCTTGCCGACCAGGATCCTCCGGATCGCGTCGCCCGGGTCGTCGGGGGCGAGCGTCTCCCCGAGCCAGACCGCGCTGTTCAGGAGCTGGCGGCTTCGCTGGACGTCCGGGCTCAGGCGGAGCCCGCCCCGGAACAGCCGATCCTCGATGGTGTAGCGGCCGAACCGCCGCTGCAGCGCGCGCGATCGGTGAGGGTCGAAATGCGCGACCGGCCCGCGCAGGTGATCCATCAGGTAGCGACCCACGCGGTCGAACCTGTTGCCGAGGCCGCCCGGGACCTGATGATCGGAGGCGAGGAGGAGCCGCGCATTCTCGATCCCGCCGGCACACAGGACGACATGGCGGGCCGGCAGCTTGACGATCGCGCCGTCGGGCGCCGCGACTTGGACGCCCTGTACCCTGTCGCCCGTCCCGTTCACGTCGATCGCGACGACGGTCGCGCCGCTGATCAACGTGACGTTCGGGCCCAACTTCTCGTCCAGTTTCCGCCCGAAGCGCGTGTACTCGAACGGATAGGATTCCGCGTCGTCGCGGCTGAACTGCCAGAAGAAGGGCAGGAGCATCCGAGGATCCGGCTCGGACCAGGCCGGCTGCGAACCGAACAGGTCCCAGAAGCGCGCGTCGCTGAAATGGTTGCCGTAGGCGAGCCCGAGATACTTGGCCGTCCGCTCGAGATAAGGATCGAGCGCGTCGCGCTGGAACGGCCACCCACTCTCCGGGACCCAGGCACGCTGCTCGAAGTCGATCGTGTCGAAAGGGGCGCACCGGCCGCCCCACGTGTGCGAGCTACCACCCACGATCCGGTTCCGGACGGCCCACTGGGTCGCGCGCGGCCGGCCGACATTCACGATGGCGTCCAGCGCGTCCGCGCTCTCCATCCGGTCGAGGCCGCCGCTCTCCAGCAGCACGACCCTCAGGCCGCCGCCGGACAGCTCGCGCGCCAAGGTGCTCCCGGCCGGGCCCGTCCCGACAATGCAGACATCGCAAGCCGCATCCAGAAGACCCTCGATTTCACGTGCGGCACGCAGCTGGATCACGGTGGGCGGCTCCCGGGCTCATTCCATCGAGACTACCGTCGCGCACTTATTGCCGAAGCGCGGACGTGGACGATCGACGCGTTGAGGAGGCATGAATATGCTCAGTGTCCACTTGCCATGACGCCGGATCGTCAGTGATTCTTCGGGCACGACGCGGATATGGACCAGCGATAGATCCGTCGACGAGCGGGCGCGACGGTTGCGCGCGGTCGTGAGGACGGCGATCCATGACGCTCCGCGGCGCGGTCCGGACGTTGTCGGCCGGTGGTGCGGCTCTCCCGTGCGACGCGCGCCTATCGCCCCGTACCGGCCGGCCGGCGCATCGCGGCTGCGAACCCTGACGCGCTCGGCGGGCCGCCGCGTCGATGCTGCTTCCGCGGCGCGCGCGACGACTTAGAGCCGTGCCCGATCGCGTTGCAATCGGGCACGGCTCTAGACCTTTGTCTCGACGCGCTCTCTTACGCCGAACCGGTATCCACTTCGGCGGAGAGCGCTCTAGGGTCGAGGTGGAGGATGGGCCGGGCCGCTGCGCGACCGGGGGCTGGCCGAGGTTCAGCATGCCGATTGCCGGATCGCGTCGGCGTGAATGTGCACGATCCTCTCGGCACTGTACTGGTCGATGTGATGCTTCCTGAATTGCGAAAACGATCTCTCCAGGATTATATTGTCGCAGTAATACTCCATGGATTCTATGAGCGCCTCCTCGTCGTCGGGTGAGATCAGGCGCCCGAGACGTCGGTCGACCAGGATGTCGCTGGGGCCGAATTCGCAGTCGGTGGATATGACGGGCAGTCCGCATCGGAGGGCTTCGCAGATCGCCAGCGACCAGCCCTCCCATCGAGACGTCGCGACGAAGACATCACTCGCGAAGAGCGCCCGTTGCGGGTTGTCCGGGGAGTGGACGAGCCGGACGACCTCGGACAGGCCGAGCGCCTGAATCTGGTCCGCCAGCGCCGCTTTGTCGGATCCGTGGCCGACCAAGTTGAGCCGCACGTTCCTGCGCCGCTCGTACAATCGCGCGAACGCGCGCACCAGCAGGTCCTGACCCTTCTGGAAGGCGTAGCGTCCGACATTCACGAAGGTGATGACGGCGGGGTCGGGCCGGATGTCGGCGTCCGACGCTTCGAAGTGCCTGACCGGGTTGGGAACCCAGTACATTGGCCGTCTGCAGTTGAAATCGGCCTCGAACGCCCGGAGCTGCCGCGGCGACGTGCCGAAAACGGAAGCGATCCGCGGGAGGATGTAATGCTTCAGGAGGAAGAATTTGACCTTCGATTTCAGGCTGGCGGATTCGCGCCGCGGGTTGCCGTGCAGGTGCATCGTGATCCGCTGCGGGATGCCCAACCGGGCGAGCCAGAAGATGACGGTCGGCTCGATCTGCGGGACGATGACCAGATCGTAGCGGCCTCCTTTGCTGACATCCCTGAAGATCCGCAGGAGGTGCAGGCGCGATGTGACCGGCCGGAAGACGCTTCTGTAAGGCCGCGGTTCCGCCGGGTAGTCCGCGTGCTGCGTGACTCGCAGCACGTCGACGGCGAACTCGGTGCCGCACTTCTGCGCGAGTTCCCCGCCGATCGTGTCGACCACTCGCTCGATGCCGGCGAAGACGGAAGACCCCGGCTGTAGATAGAGGATCTGGACCTTCTCACGATCTCCGGCCGCCATCCCAACCAACTCCTTCCGTTCGAAGCTCCGGCGATCCGGGCGCGGGCCCGTCGACGATGCCGGAGTCCGACTCACGCGCGATTGAGGACGGCGCCGATCACGTTCGCGCCGGCACCGATCAGGCCGTTCACCGCGTCCGACAGCTCGTCGACGGTCGTCCGCCCGGCCTCGGCGACGATCACCACGACATCCGCTCGACGGGCCGCGACCCGGGACTCGGCCGAGACGGAGAGCGGCGGCAGGTCGAGGATGACGTAGCCCCCCCGGCGCATCTGGTCGATGACGCTCTGGAAGACCGAGGAGCTGAGGGAGATGCCGGTGCCGACCGCCGTGTACGGCGACCGCGACGGCAGGACCGAGACGCCCCCGAAATCCACGAACTTGGCGAGGGCCAGATGGCTCGGATTGATGATCAGGTCGGCGAGACTCGCGCCGACCCCGGCCTTGGAGTCCGGGGTCAGGAAGAAGGTGCCGGCGCCGTGGATGTTCGTGTCGATCAGCCGGGCGGTCCGGCCACCTTCCTGCAGCAGGCGCGCCAAGCTCAGGCCGATCAGGGTCGTGCCGGTGCGCGGGGTGCAGCCGACCAGGGCGATGACACAGTCGGAATCGTGTCCGCGCGCGGAGAGGGCCAGCTGGATCGACGTCCGAAGGTCGCGGACGCCCGTGGAGAATTTGACGTTGAGGAACCACGGCGCGTTGACGTTGCGCAGATCCACGGTCTCGCGGCGCCCCTCGGCCGTCTTGCGCAGGACCTCGGGCATCACGGCGAGGCAGGGGATGCCGGCCCTCTGGACGAGATCCTGCGGCGTCCGGATCCGGCGGTCGAAGGCCTGCAGCAGCGCCACGGCCAGGAAGCCGCCGACGAGGCCGATCATCGCGCCGAGGCCGAGGATCAGGGTCTTCCGCGGGGCCGAGGGTTTGAGGGGCTGCAGCGCCGCGCCGATCACCCGCGCGTCGGCATCGGGCGTCGGCGCGTCCGGCAGCGTGCCCTCGGTGACGGCCGCCGCGGCGGACCGCGCCTGGGAGGCGAGGGCATTGACGCGACCCTGGAGGAACTCGGCGCCGTTCTTGGCCGCATCGGCCTTGGCAGCGATGGATTGCAGGAGATAGGCCGAGACGGCCGCGTTCGCGACGCGCCGCGCCAGGTTCGGGTCTCTGGACGTGTACGAGACCTCGACAACGTACGACTGTCCGACCCGCCTGACGGTAAATCGCTCGGCGAAGTTCTCGAACTTCCTCTGCTGCAGGATGGCTGCCGTCGACGGCGGGGCGGTCCGCAGCCCCGACAATTCGGACGCGCCCGGGCCCGGCTCCTTCGGGCTCTCGGCTTCCGGAGGACCGAATTCCGGATTGTTCGCCAGCTGGAGACTGTTGAACACGTTCGCCAGCAGCCGTTCCGAGCGGAGGACCTGGAGCTCACTCTCGGCCCGGCCCACATCGAGGCTCGGCATCAGGGCGCCATCGGAGGAGCCCGACCCCACCGGGCGCCGCGGCTCGAGCAGCAGCACAGCGGTCGCCGTGTAGAAGGGGGTCGCGGTCACCGTGTAGAGCGCCGCGCAGCCGATGCAGAAGACCACCCAGACGGCCACCGCCAGTTTGTGCCGGCGGGCCGCCTTGAGGGCCGCCGAGATGACGGCCAGCGGGCCGTCCTGCACGCCGATGGAGGTCGTCTCCGGAAAATGGGAGACCGATTGGGACTGGTCCGGCGGGATCCGGTTGGTGTTGTGGATGTTCATCTCACACTTTCCGTCGGATCTTCAGGGCCCGCTCGGGCTCCAGCCGTCCCAGGAGCACGTCCGCGGCGCCGCGCAGATTGCCGCGCAGCCGGCCGCGCCGGTCGATGAACGGCTCGGGGGCCGCGAAGCGCGTCACGTTGCTGAGAACGTTGCGGGTAATCTGGCCGAAGACTTGAGACAGGGTCATCGTGCCCTTGCGCAGCATGTATAGCGGGTTGACAATCTGCGAATAGCCGAGCCGATCGCCGGAGATGCGGCCGCCTTTCACACCCATATGGACGCCGCGGGCCTCCATGCATTTGACGAGCCGGCCGCCTCGGGCCGCCAGGGCCGCGCCGAAATCGCGGTCCTCGAGCCAGCCGTACAGGACGAGCCGCTCGTCGAAGCGCAGCGTGCCGATGGCCGAGCGGCGGAACGCCATGTTGCAGCCGTACGGGCTGAAGGCCTCGATGGGCGCCGCCGGCTCGACCGGAGCCAGCGCGGCGAGCATCCGGTCGACCTCGGTGAAGCGCAGTCCGGGCCCCTTGATGCCGTCCGCGACGACGTCGCCCGTCAGGCCGACGATGTCCGGCTCGTCTTCGAAGCGCTGCGCGGCTGCCGCGAGCCAGCCGGCCTCGGGGACGAAGTCATCGTCGAAGAAGACCACGATATCGATCGCCTCGGGCAGCGCGGCGAGGGCGGCATTTCTCTGAGTGGCGAGGCCGGGACGCCCCGTGACCACCGTCACGCCGGGCCACGCGGCCGCCTCGCCGGCATCGTCCGGGGTGACGCAGGAGATCAGGATGGCGGCGGGCTTCAGGGTCTGCCGATCCAGGATCCGCCGCAGCGTGCCGGTCACCACCTCGGGACGGCCCAGCGTCGCGATGGCGACGGCGATGCTGGGCGGAGATGGCGGTGCCGCGGATCGCGCGGCAGGGCGCGCGGCGGGGCGCGCGGTCGGCCGCACCTTCGGCGCCCGCATGAGATCGAGGTAGCCCTGCGCCGAAGCCTCCCACGAGAAGAGGGCGGCCTGATCGCGACCGCGGCCGATCAGGTCCGATCGCAGGTCCGGGCTCGCGGCCAGGGCACGGATCTGGTCGAGCCAGCGTTCCGGCCGGTCCGGCGGAGCGAGCAGGGCCGCCGACCCGCAGATCTCCGGCAAACTCGCGCGGTCGGTCGAGACGACGGGGCAGCCGCGTGCCATCGCCTCCAGCGCCGGAAGCCCGAACCCCTCCGTGAGGGAGGGGAAGGCCAGGCACAGGGCGCGCTCCATCAGGTAGGCGAGGTCGTGGTCGGTGACGAAGCCGAGGTGGCGGACATTCTCGCCGCGCCGCAGGTCCTCGGCGGCGTAGATGGTCGCCTGGCCGCCCGCCACCACGAGGTCGAGCCCGAGTTCGCCCAAGGCGGGCGCCAGTTTGAGCAGCAGATCGAGGTTCTTGTGGCGGGCGCGGGACCCGAGGGCCAGCACGAAGGGGCGCTCCAGGCCGTCGGCGTCCCGGTCCAGGGCCGCCGGCGCCCGGACGGCCTGTCGCGGATCCCAGGCGTGCACGTGCTCGTGCCCGTTCGGGAGCACGACGATGTCGGAGGCTCTCACCGAGAGATGGTTGGCGATCTGTCCGGCCGAGAAGCTCGAGACGGTGGCGATCCGCGCGGCACGGCGCGCCAGAAGCGGCTGGAGCGTCCTGTAGAAGGTCCGGAACGACGCGCTGTAGCTCTCCGGCGCGTTGAACACGTTCGCGTCGTGGATGCAGACGACCTGATCGGCCTTCAGCGCGGGGGCGGTGTTGCAGAGGTTGAGCAATCGGCCGGGCCAGGCGCGCGGCAGGACGAATTGCTCCCAGGCATGCCCACCCGCCGGTCCGACGGTGCGGAGCGGCGTGCCTGCGAGACGGGGATCCTGCGCGTCCGGCACGGACAGCAAGGGGACGCTCTCGCCCCCAGCGGCCAGGGCCGCGCTCAGCGCCCGGGTGACGTTCATCGCGTAGCGCTGAACCCCGGTCATCGGCTGGGTGAGGAACCGACCGTTGATTCCGAACGATCCGACTGCCGTCATGCTGTCGCTCTACTCCTGTCGGAGCCCCGATTCGCGGATCGAATACGAGAACAAGAGTGTTCCACCTTTCGCGTGAGCGGCGCGGTCGGGCCCGCGATCCCAGGAACCGGGATCGCGCATGACCCCGCGCGTGCGCAGAATTCGCGTACGTAATAGAGGCAAAAATCCGGGACGCTAATTATTTTATAGGCAGCATTCTGATTCTCGACAGGAAAATCCAAGTTCAGTAGCCGAGGCCCGAACGCTGCATTCGACGACACGGAGAGACCTCAGTTCGCGCCAGAGGCCTGCCGGCGCCACAGGGGCGGCTCCGCGCGCGCCTCGGGCGCGGGCTCGCGGCGGCGGACGAGACGGGACGTGGCCTCCCTTCGAAGGGCGCGACCGGCGTAGACGGCCTCGATCACGGGAAGCAGGAACCGGCCCGCGCGCGGGAAGAAGCGGAGAAGCGCGCCCTCGCGCCAGAGACTGTCGCGGATCTGCTGCGCGGGTCGGGCCGGCCGCGGTGTGGCGTACTGCGCGCTCAGCTCGACGCGTCCGAAATCGCGGGATCTGCCGCCGAGACTCAAGGTCGAGACGGTCCGGTCATCCGGCCAGATGATTGCCTTCTTCAGGGCCGCCCACGCCCGCGCCGCGTCGTCCGGGATCGCCGCGACGCTCTCGGAGCGAAGATCGTCGATGTGGGCCAGGACGCCGGTGAAGAGGTCCGGCCGCGTCGATGCGATCCGCGCCTCCCAGCCGTCGTCCTGAAGATTGGCCCGCGGCGGCGATCCCGGGACGGCCTGGGCGAAGGTGCGGACGCTCGGCAGGTCCGGTTCCAGGCAGGCCTCGATCAGGTGCCAGAAGCGCAGCACCGACGTGCGCGCGTCCCAGGGCTTGTACCAGTCGCTCTCGACACTCAGGCCGAACGTGCGGCGGAAATGCGGTGTGGCGAGGCGCTTGTAGTTGCAGCGGGCGAGCTGGAGCCCTGACCACGTCCGCTCCGGCAGGCCCTCCTGAAGCATGCGGACCGTGCTGCCGTAGAGCCCGGTATCGACCAGCACGCAGTGGCGCGCCGGGCCGGCGCAGGCCTCGAGATGCGCGCGGAAACGGGCATCCTGTTGGGCGACCGCGGCGTGAAGGCGGGCCACGCCGGGCTGGTTGCCGGACAGCAGCGCGGTGAAAGCCCCCTCCTCGAAGGGCTCATCCCAGGACGCCGGAAGGGCCAGATCGTCGCGTTGCGCCAGCGCCGCCGCGATCTCCGCCATCGACCGGCCGCTGAACTCCCGACCGAGTTCGGAGAGCATGCCGGGGCTCGGCGGATCGAAGGCGGTGCGGGCGGCCACGAGGCGCGAGACCATCAGGGCCGCGCGCGGGAGGTTCTGCGGCAGGCCGGTTCGCTGGAGGAAGCGCTCGTAGACGAGTTGCAGGCGCAGGCCACCCCGGGCGCAGAACAGGAGGACGGTCCTGTCCGGCGCGAGGAAGCGTTCCGCGAGCCAGAGGCGTAGGCAGAACTCGGCGAGGATCGGGCCCAGCACGCGCTGGCCGAACGCGACCGCGTCGTCGCCCGCGGGGCCGCGTGCGGCGTCGGTCGCGCTCACGGCCCGATCCTCCTGGCCCCGCTCCGGGCGGCACCGATCCAGTGCCGGTGCATCACGCGAGCGCGGACGGCATCGAGGCGGCGACGCAGCACCACGTGGCGCGGCCGGAGCAGTTGTGCCGTCCTCAGGCCCGCGGCGGCGGCCATCGTCACGTCCGCCAGCGTGTCATCGCCGAGGTGGAGGATCTCGGCGGGGGGCACTTTCTCGCTCCGGAGAACGACATCGAAGAGCGCCCGTGTCCGCTTGGTCGCGTCGTGGTCGGCACTGGTGTAGATGCGCGCGATGGGATGGTCGGGAGCCAGCGCATTCAGCAGCTGCGCGATGGTCTCGCCGCGGTGGTACGTATCGCTCACCGCGATGATCCTACCCCCGGCCCGCGCCCGGCCCCTCAGCCACGTCATCAGCCGGGTGTTCGCGCGCAACTGCGCGCGTTCGACCGTGATCTCGGCCCGATACAGGATATCCGCGGCCCGATCATCGAGACCGAGGACGCGCGTCATGGCCGCGAGCATGTCGGCGAAGCGCACGTCGCCCGAGGGATTGGCCAAGTCGAGCGCCCGGTAGGCCGCTCGCTGCACCTCCAGGCGCGCGGCGTAGATCGCGCCCGGTCGGCGCACCACGCCGTGCTCCGCCGCGAGCAGCTGCGACGCGACGGCCGCGATCTCGTGGAAGCGGTAGCGCTCGGACCGGTGATCGCGCAGGAGCAGCGTGTCGAAGACGTCGCAGGATACGATACGGGCTGCCGTCTCGGGTAGGTGCATGATGGCTAGATCTCTCCCGATCGATGGCGATCGAACCTGATGTCTGCCCGCCGGGCCGCGTCCGGCGGATCCCTTCTGCAATGACGGTGCCGTATCGGCACCACGCTGCGCGCGATGTCCATCCTCCAACGAGTATAGCAACAATCTGTCCCGTCCGACATCAATGAAGGCGTGCTGCTACGGCCATAAGCATTGACGAGGCGACCGCGCACCCCCGAAAAGGCGGGTTGATCGGCCCGACCGAGGGGGAATCTCCGGGAAAGGGGGCCTTAGTGGAGCTTGGCGGCGCCCAACAAGACCGCCGTTCGGAGTAGGTCCGGGGGATCAAAGGTACGACCGCCCGCGCTGGGAGGGCGGGCCGGCGCCGTAGGCCGCGACGGATCGACCGACAGGCTCAACGTGCCTGGATGTCACCTTGATCTCGCGCCTCATGCGAGGCTCAACACGTCCCCAGAGCTCCGAGTCGGGCCGGAAGGTGACGATCATCGATCGATTCCCGATCACGGAGTGTTGATTTTTGTCTCCGAGCCAACGTGAAGTGCGCAGAGCGTCAGCGATTAAACTACCAATTGGACTTGGATTTTTGCTGCGGCTTCAGATGTCGATTGTGGATTTCGGTGGGATACCGTGCTAGCCACATCCTGTCGGGCGCCGGAGACCGTGAGATACGGGCGCGCTGAACGACGAGCGTGAAAGACATTTGTCGTGGTCACGGATCCCAAGCTCGCAGTCATCATTACCTGTTACAACTACGAAAATTTTGTCGGTCGAGCAATTCAAAGCGTTGTTGGGCAAGGCAATGACTCTTGTGAGATCGTCGTGATAGACGATGGATCGACGGATGACTCGTGGTCGATTATCCAGCGGTCCGGTGTCGCGGCGTTCCGGATCCCGAACGGCGGTCAGAGGGCGGCTTGCCTGTACGGATTGGCCAAGGCCCGGGCCCCGTTTCTGCTCTTTCTCGACGCGGACGACGAGCTTCTGCCGGGTGCTCTCGACCGTATTCTCGCGGAACTAGATCCGACTGTCGCCAAACTTCAGTTCTGTCTGAGGTGCGTCGACTCGACCGGGACGATCCTGGCGGACCCATACCCCGCTCTCGGCGCGTTCCGCGGGCAGGACAGGACTGTCAACGACATCTTGCGCTCAGGCGTCTACCAGACGCCGCCCACGTCCGGGAATGTCTTCCGCCGCGATGTCTGCGATCTGCTCCATCAATGCGCGTACGACCAAGCTGTCGATGGCGTGATTCTGTTGGCTGCCCCGTTCATGGGCGAGATCGTCAGTCTTTCCGAAAGTCTCGGGCTCTACCGTGTCCATGGCCGCAATGACTCGGGTCTGGGCCGCGTCCCGCAGGCGGCCACCGTCGAGCGGGATCTCCAGCGTTTCCAGTCACGTCTGAGGCATCTGCGCGGTCTTCTTCACGACTGGCGTCCCGGAGTCTCCCTCGTCGAGCCAGAGCAGACATACTATTTTCGGTTCCTCGAGTTCTGCCTGGCGATCCTCCGGGGTGTCCGGTACGGTGGCAGGCCGTTCCTGGGCCTGATCAGATCTGTCCTGATCGAGCCGCGTTCCCTGAAATGGAAAATGGCGAATGCGCTCTTCGTAGTCGCGACGTTTCTCGCGCCCGTTCGGTGTGCGCAGGCGTTGCTCGCCTTCCGCTTCTCGCCCAAGCGCCGGCCGGTCCGACAGATCCTGCGCGCCACGATCGGTGCGGGGCATTGTTGAAAATCAGTAGTGCGCCGGATTTTTCTGTTGCGCCCGGTCGCGCTTTTACACCTAGATGGCTCCGGAATATGTGGCGGCTCTCCTGTTCGGCCAGGGTCGTATCTCCCGCCTAATCGGCGCCGCGGCTTGCATGGAGTCCAGCGCAGGCCGGGGCTCGGATCCGACACGAGCGCTCGTAAGTCATGCGTATCCTCCATCTGCTGAATCACACGCGCCGACTGAACGGCCATGTCCACGCGGCCGTCGATCTCGCGTGCCAACAGGCGCAGGCCGGACACCGGGTCGCGATAGCCAGTCAGGGTGGGGATTTCGATGCGCTGCTCCGGTCCAACGGCGTCGAGTCGATCTTCGCGAGCCACGCGCGCACGCCGGCCCGGATCCTGACGTCGTTCCTCGGATGTGGCGGTGTGCTCCGGCGTTGGCGTCCCGATGTCGTCCACGCCCATATGATGACCAGCGCCGTGCTGGCTTGGCCGACCTGCAAGCTGCTGCGCGTTCCCCTCGTGACGACCGTCCACAATGAGTTCGAGAAGGGTGCCGTCCTCATGGGCCTTGGGACCAGGGTCATCGCTGTGAGCGGCGCGGTCGCTGCGGCAATGCGGAAGCGCGGCATCGCGGCTTCCCGCATCGACGTCGTGCTCAACGGGACCATCGGCTCAGCCCGCATGCGCGGTCGGTCCGAGGAACCGCAGGCTCTGGATCATCCCGCCATCGTCTTCGTCGGAGGCCTGCATCCCCGGAAGGGATTGCCCAATCTGCTTCAGGCCTTCGACAAGGCGTTCCCCCACAATCGCGCCATGCGGCTCTACGTCGTCGGCGGCGGTCCTCACCGGGACGCCTATGAGCAGACCGCGCGCGCGCTGGCCTGCGCGGATGCCATTACCTTCGCCGGGCCGCGGGACGATCCGTACCGCTGGATGCTGGGCGCCGACATCTTCGTGCTCCCGTCCCACGCCGATCCGGCACCGCTCGTGCTCTCCGAAGCCCGGGAGGCGGGCTGCGCGATCGTGGGCACCGACGTCGACGGGATTCCCGAGCTGCTCGACGGGGGAAGGGCGGGCATTCTGGTCCCGGCAAACGATCCGGACAAGCTTGCGCAGGCGCTGATCACGCTCACGACCGATCCGAGCGCCCTGGGCGCTTTGAGAGCGAAGAGCCAGATCAACCTGGATCACCTGCGGATCGCACGGGTGGCCGACGAGACCTTAACCGTCTATCGGCGCGCTGCCGGCCTCGCGGGGTGATGCGCGTCCCGGTGCGCGGAAGCCGGACACGGCTCCCACAACGCACCGCGGGCGCGGCTCGATCGCAAGCTGACCAAATTAGCTAGATTGATGCCGCCGCCGGATGCTGGTTCAGGACTGCCTTGCAGAGCGTGTCAGGATCGGAATCGCCATGTTGCTCAGATCCGGATCCGTGTCGTGACCACGAGGCACGACGTCGTTCCGGGCCGGTGTGGCGCCGGTCAGTCCTCCGTGGGACACGTTCATGCTCGCCTCTAAGACGCTGCGCGGCGCCGGATGGAGTGTCGCCGCGCGGATCTCCGCGCGCGCGATCGATCTCGGCACGCTGCTCGTCCTCGCACGGATCCTGTCGCCCGCCGATTTCGGCCTGACGGCCATCGCCGCGTCCCTGATCTCGATCGTCGAGATGATCCTCGAGATCCCGCTGGTTCAGGCCCTGTTGCGTCTGCAGAAGATCGAGAAGTCGCATCTGGATACTGCATTCACGCTGGGCCTTCTTCGGGGCGGAGTCATCGCCGTTCTGATGATGGCCGCCGCTTGGCCGGTCGCCCACATCTACGACGACGTCCGACTGATCCCCATCACGCTCGCGCTCGCGTCGGCGCCGATCGCGCGAAGCCTCTACAGCCCGGCCATGGTACACCTGTTCCGCAAGATCGACTTCCGTGCGTCGTTTCTCGCGGATTTTTCCGGAAAAGTGGCCGCGGCCCTGATCTCGATCGGGTCTCTCTACTTGGGAGCCGGCTACTGGGCCCTGGTGATCAACCCAGCTGCATCCGCGATCCTGCCGACCATCCTGTCCTACGTGCTGGCGCCTTACCGACCGGGGCTCTCCCTGGCGCGGCTGAGTGCCTTCTCGGCGTTCACAGGCTGGTTCACATCCTCACAGATCCTCGCTGCCTTCAGTTGGCAGTTCGATCGCATGTTCCTCGGTTACCACGTCGACAAGGCCGTACTCGGCCGCTACGGGGTGGCGAGCGATTTCTCCGTCCTCCCGACTCAGAGCGTCATCGGTCCGGCTATGCGGCCGGTCATGGCCGCGTTCGCGACGATGGCCGATGACCGCCTCCGCTTACGAGCCGCCTTCCTCAAGGCGGCTCGACTCACGATGATCATCGCGCTCCCGGCTGGCGTGGGCATCGCACTGACCGCCGACCAGATCGTGAGCGTCATCCTCGGTGCGCAATGGATTTCCGCGGCGCCCTATCTGCGATGGCTGTCGCTGGCCGTCATGTTCACCGCCTATTACCAACCTGTCTCAACGCTCTGCCTCGCGATGGACGAGCCGAACGTGATGCTCAAGATCACGCTCCTCGAATCGGTGGCGAAGGTCTTGAGCATGACACTGGGATTCTATCTCGGCGGCGTGATGATGATGATCTACGCGCGCCTTGCCACGGCCCTGTTTCACTTCCTGATCAGCGCGATCTACGCGCGGCGTCTCGTCGGTGCCGGTGTGGCGGGGCAGATCCGTAATCTCTGGCAGATTGCCCTCTCGTGCGCGGCGATGGCGGCCGCCGTCCTCGCGCTGCGGGCCGCCTTGAGCCGCCTGGATATCGGCTCGGCCGGGCTTCTCGCGGCCCTGATCCTCGGCGGCGCGGCGGCTTACGGCGTGAGCATGCTGCTGCTCGGCTTTCGCCTGAGGACCCTGCGTCCATGAGGCCGGTCGCGCGAGGGCCAGCGGCGAAGAACGCAGAACTTACAGCCGCCAGCGGGCTGATCCACGAGATTGCGGAGGGTACAATTTTGGCCGCGCTCACTTCGACGGCTCGGATGAGCAGCGGCCGCAAGACAGACCTCGGGTCGTTAAATCTTGGCTAACTTGGCGGCGTCTGCTACCTTTCGATGTGGCCCTCGGGATTCTGTGCTGCGGATACCGTAGGGCGATCGCAGCGCGCAGACTTATACTCAAGATTTGGCTCTGGTCGGAGAGAATTTGATGCGTCTGCGTCTAGTTGCGGCGGCGTGCGTCCTGCTGTTCGGCAGCCCGCACGCGAATGCGGCCGCCGACGAAGCCGGTCGATATCTGCTCGGCCCTCAGGATCATCTGACGATCCGCGTCTATGATTTGCGTCGCAACACCGGCGAAGCGTACTCGTGGACGGCACTGAACGGTCAGTTCGTCGTTGCGGCGGATGGAACCGTGTCCATGCCACTGATCGGCCAGATCAAGGCGGCGGGCGGCACGCCGATCGATCTCGCGAACGCCATCGGTGTCGCTCTGAAACAGGTCGCCGATCTCGCGGAGAAGCCCGCGGCATCGGTCGAAGTCGCGACCTACCGTCCCTTCTACATCATCGGTGCGGTCCAGCAGCCCGGCAAGTACGAGTATCAACCCGGCCTGACCGTACTACAGGCCGTCAGCACGGCTCAGGGACTGATGCGCGGCACCGACCCGCGCAGTATCCAGCGCGACGCGGTCACAACGCGCGGCGAGTTGCGAAATCTGGCCGCGGAGCGGGTCGCCTTGGCCGCCAAGCTGGCGCGTCTCGAAGCGGAGGTCGGCGGCGCGGAGACGATCGCGTTCGGCGGCGAGCTGAAAGGCACGGTGGACAGGATATACGCGGAGCAGGCCGTCCGCGGTGAGCAACTCCTGTTCGACACGCGTCGGAACGCGCTGAAGGCCGAGATCAAGTCGATTGAACAGTCGATCGCCAGCTTTCAAAATGAAATGAGCACGCTCGATAATAAGTCCAAAACGCTGGACCGCCAGATCGAGCTCAGTCGCGGTGAGCTCGGCCTGATCAACGATCTGGTCTCAAAGGGACTCACGATCGCGCCGCGCAAGCTGGCTGCGGAGCAGAGTCAGGCGTCGTTCGAGAGCAGCCGACTCGACGTGCAGGTCGCCATGCTGCGCGCTCAGCAGAGCCTCACGCGCGCCGAGCGCGACATCATCGACCTCAAGGCCCGGTTCCGCCGCGAAGCTCTGTCGGAGGCCGCGGATGCCCGTCAGAAGCTCGCCTCGATCGACGAGAAGGCGCGGACAGCCGAGCGGCTCGCGGCCGATGCCGAGTCTCAGATGGTCGGCAGCACCGACGACGCGGCAGAAGCCGTGAGCGCGCGCTACGAGATTACCCGGAAGCAGGGGGTGAAGGCGGGCACATGGCTCGCCTCCGAGGAGGCCGTCGTCGAGCCCGGCGACGTCGTGCGGGTGACGCTCGTGCGCCAGCCGGCCGACAAGGCCGGGGAGACGCGGCCGTCCCCGTCGCCGCGGCCCGGATCATCGGGCGCTCCGGTGAGCCGCGGTCCGGCCGCTTCGGATGCGCCACTGCGGCCAACCGAGAGTGCGAATCGCTGAGATGGTCGATGCGTGCGCGTCGCATCGATCCGGGCGGTGACCAGACGACGCGATCGCCCGATCCCCGCCCGGCACGACCGCCGGGGGTGCCGGTGCGTCGCCTGAGTGCCACCGCCGCTCCGCCGTCGATCATGCCTGGATCAGCCTGACATGAGCTTCGAACCAATAGGCGCCATCGCGGTCGTCATCGGCCTGTTCTGTCTGCTGTTCGGCAGGGAATCGGTGGTGATCGCCTTCGTGGTGTTCTGCAATCTCGGCTCGGCCGCGGCACTCCTGCTGGGCGGTGCCAACGTGCAGCCGGCGCATCTCTTCCTCGTGTTCCTGATGATCGCGACACTGTTCCATCGCAACATCTCGACACAGGTCCTGAGTTCGTTCCGCCTGCCTGAACCGGGTTTCTGGCTTCTCTGTCTCACTCTCTACGGGGTGGCGAGCAGCTACATCCTGCCGCGGCTCTTCGCAGGGCAGACCTATATCGTGCCGCTGGGAACGTCGTCACACCTGATCACGAGCGACGGCGTCGTTCCCCTGGGACCAGTATCCAGCAATTTCACGCAGCCGATCTATCTAATCGGTGATCTGGTCTGTTTCAGTATCATCACCGCTTTCGGATCCTCGAAGAACGGGATTGAGACGCTCGCGAAGGCGCTCATCCTCTACGCGGCTGCCAACATATGTTTCGGCATCATCGACGTCCTCACGGCGGCAACGGGCACGCAGGAGGCCCTGCAATTCATTCGCAACGCTCAGTACACGTTCCACGACGAGGAGAGTGTCGGCAGTATGCGGCGGATCATCGGGGCTTGGCCGGAGGCGTCGGCCTTCGCGGGAATGACACTGGGAGGTTGCGGGTTCACGGGCATGCTGTGGCTCTGTGGCCGCAAGCCCTTGGTGACGGGACCTCTGGCGTTGATCTCGCTGTTGTTCGTGATCCTGTCGACATCCTCGACCGGCCTGGTCGGCGCCGCGGTGCTGATCCCGATGCTCTACACGATCGCGTTGCTGCGATGCAGCACGCGTCGTCAGGACCGCTTCAGCGCCTGGCTGGTGGTCGCGGGTCCGTTGGTCGCCTGCGTCCTCGTGCTCCTGGCCTTCTCGGTCGGCGGCGTGGCTGAGCGCGTCTACGATTACGTCGATACGCTTGTCCTGAGCAAAGCCGAGACGAGTTCGGGTGTTCAGCGTTCGGCCTGGAACGCCTATGCGTGGCGGAACTTCATCGACTCGAACGGCCTGGGCGTCGGCCTCGGAACCAATCGCACATCGAGCTTTCCGCTCGCGGTGCTGTCGAATGTCGGGATTCCCGGAGCCGTCTTCTACGTGCTTTTCCTGGCGTCGGTGTTCGGATTTCGGCGCGGAGCGCCGCGGACCTACGCGAGCGACATCCGTGCTGCTGGCCGCGTCGCCTGCCTGTCCCTTCTCCCTGGCAGCCTCATCGCGGGCCCGACCGTCGATCAGGGCTTGATATTCTACATCTTCGCCGCCACCGCCTGCGCCTATCCCGCACGTCATCCAGTCGGGCGTATCGGTGTCTCCGCAACTCCGATCGAGCCGGCCGCGGTCGCGATACGGTCGCGGCTCGCCGAACCGGCTCGCCATTCGGCTCAGAACGTATCACTCGGCACGTGAGGGCAGCCCCGGAGGCCGATGGCCGGACCGGGGGCCGGGCGTTGCTGCCGTCCGGCACCGGGAGCTGCCGCTCCGTGTTCCGCTCCGGGAGCAAAACCACGGACCGAGCCGTCGCGCCGCGACGGCCGTGCAGGGAGCTCGGAAACGGCCCGGGGGCGCGGGGGACGCTCAAGGTATGCTGGGTGGATCCACTGCCTCGAAGCCATTGATCAAATGGCTCATGAGACATCTGTCGTTTTCGTTGTTGACTTTACCCTGCTGAAGGGCGGCCAATGCTGCCTCTGTCGGCCGCAAGGCGCGGAGCGCCTGTCCGCTCGTTCAGAACGGGGACAGATCCATGATGCGATCGTCAGGCGATGTTTCGGTCCGCGCGCCACGGTGTGTTTGCAAATTCTGCTCAGTTAACGGTAGTCATGACTGGGTTCCGAACTGATCCTATGGTATCGATCCGCAACTTCCGATCTGATTCGAGTGTCGGCGATGATCATCGTGCTCGGCGCGGCCGACCATGATGCTCCGGCATCGTCCTCCATCGCCTGACGCCGTGGCCGATGCAAAGCGAATCATGACCGTTTCTCCAGCCTTCGATTGTCATGGGCACTCGGGAGACGAGATTTTCGATGCGATCGTATTAGGGGCCGGTATTACAGGCCTCGTATCGGCTTCAATTCTTCACGATCTCGGCTATCGGAATATTGCCGTCATCGACGAATTTGAAAATATCGGCGGCAATCATATCGACCGGTCCATCAATGGATATACATTCGACGTCGGAAGTCTAATATTTCAGGACGATTCACCGCTGCTGAAGTATTTTCCGGAGTTGCTGGAACATTACGTTCCGATCAAGCCGACGTGGGGAAAGCTGACACCCCAGGCTTTCGTCACCTCGTACCCGCTGTCGATCCGGGACGACATCGTCCGGGCCGGTCCATGGGGCATCTTCAGGATCGTGCTATCGGCCGCTTTCTCGCGCGTGGCGCGGCGCAGAATCGGGAATGCGCGGGAGTTTGCTCGCTACTGGATCGGTGATTATCTGCTCAGAAGGTCCGGCCTCGAGAGCTACATGAAGCGGTTCTTCGGCGTTCCGGCCGACTGGGTCGATCTGGAATTTGCCGAGAAGCGGATGCTCTGGATCAAGGAGCACGCCAGCCCGCGCGTCTTGTTGCGCTATGTCCGCCGGCATCGCGCGCCGGGTCCGACCAACAGGCAGTTGGCGCGACCCCGCGAAGGCTTCAATGCCCTCTACGAAGTGGCCGCCCGGACCCTGCGGCAGCGCGGTTCGGTCTTTCATCTGGGCGAGCGGATCGAAGCGATCACACGGCGCGGGACGCAATTCGATGTCCGCACAGGTGGCCGCCGTTTGACCGCCCGGCGACTCATCTCGACGATCCCCATTGCGCGGGCGTTGGCCCTCTGCGGAGTCCGAGAGGATCCCGGTCTCGCCTCGGTAACGCTGATCAGCCTGTATTTCAGCTTCGACGGGAATCGCGGCTTCGACTGTTCGATCCTCTACAACTTCGCGCATGACGGCGCTTGGAAGCGGCTCACGATGTATTCCGATTTCTACGGTCGGGTGGAGGGGCGCGAGTATTTTGGAGTCGAGGTCATCGCTGGCCACGCGAACGATTCCGTGACGATCGCCGAGCAGGATTTTCGGGCACATGTCGCCAAGAACGGGCTCTTCGCCGGTGATCTGGTTTGTGAGGGCAGCCAAGTGGTGCCCTGTGCCTATCCCATCTACACCGGGCAGGCCCATCAGCGGGTGTCGCGCGCGCTCGCCCAACTCGCCGACTTCGGGATCGAGTCGTTCGGACGACAGGGCGGTTTCGACTACCAGCCGACGGCCCGTGTTTCGACGCTCAACGCGGCGGCTCACCTGATGCCGACAAGGACGTCGGACGCTTAGTCGAGTCGATTCGGCCGGCGGGCGCCGCGCGCCGCCCTCTGAGACCGGGGCCTCCCCCGCCTCGGTCGTGACCTCGGCGGTTCGGCGAGGCGGCCGGGGCCGCCGGCGCGGGGCCGTCTCACTGGACCAGATAGGCGCGGCTCGGCTCACGCGGAGGACGAGGGGCCGCCAAGCGCTCGCGCGCGAGGACCCCGTCGACGAAACGGCTGATCTCGTCCGCGAAGCGGCCGACACCGAAGTCGGCTGCGCGGCGGACGAGGCGCTCTGGCTCCACCCCAATCGCCCGACAGCGCTGGACGGCATCGATCAGCGCGTCGACGGACTGCTCGTGGAAGAAGGTGCCGGTCACGCCGTCGATGACCGTCTCGGTGACACCACCCTTGCCGAACGCGACGACCGGCCGTCCGCTCGCCATGGCCTCGACCGGGACGATGCCGAAATCCTCTTCTCCGGGGAAGATCAGGGCTTGGCACCGTGCGTAGTGGTGTTTCAGGACCTCGAAGGGCTGCGGACCGAGGATCTTGATGTGCGGACCGGCCATGCTGCGCAGTTCACGCAGCATCTCGCCGCCGCCGATCACCACGAGCGGCTGCCCCAACCGGTTGAAGGCCTGGATCGCCAGTTCCGGCCGCTTGTAGCGAACCATTTCGCCGACCATCAGATGGTAGTCACCGCGCTGGCCATCCGGAGCGATCTCGAAGGCCGCCGTGTCCACGGGCGGATGGATGACCTTGGCTTGGCGCCGATAGTAGGTCTCGATGCGTCGCGCGACCGTGTCCGAGTTGGCGATGAACTCGTGGACCCGGCCCGCCGAGACCGCGTCCCAGTTGCGCACGTAATGGGCCACCGGCGGCATCAGCAGGCGCGTGAGCAGCCCCGTCCGCTCGCGATAATCGTGGTACATGTTCCAGACGTACCGCATCGGTGAGTGACAGTAACAGATATGAAGCGCGTCGGATGGCGGGATGATCCCCTTCGCCGGACCCGATTCGCTGCTGATGATCAGATCGTATCCCCGCAGATCGAGCTGCTCGAGGGCCATCGGCATCAGGGGTAGATAGGATTTGTATCGGCTGGTCGCGAACGGCAATCGGCCGATGAACGAGGTCCTGACCCGGTGCGCCCTGATGGTCGGCGACATCGATTGCGGGGCGTAGGCGTGCGTGAAGATGTCGGCTTCCGGATAGAGGTCGCAGAGCGCCTCGACGACCTTCTCGCCGCCGCGCATCCCGATGAGCCAGTAATGGACGATCGCGACTCTCATCGCTCGGAACCTGCTTCCCCGATCGCCGCGCAGCTCTCACCGAGTCGCCCGGTGGATGTCCGATCGGTCGCTGGCAGGCAGCTGCTCCACAGGCAAGGGACCATGATTGCGCTATTCTCAGTCTTGATCGGAAACGTGCGCCTTCGGCTGGACCTGTGTGGTTCGAGCCTCGGGAGCCGCGGGGATTGATGACTTTCAGACGGGATCGACGGGTCTCACGCCATCCGCTGCGGATGGACGTTGCAGGCAGGCCTGGCCGACTTGGCGGGTATGCTCCGGGGCCGCATCAGGCTCTGCGCTCCCACCCGTCGGCCGAACAGGCGCAGACCACCCGGCGTGCCGCGCCGCCCGGCACTCTGTTCTCTCTCGGCGTATGCATCATGAGTGGCCCCAATCCGTACTGGCTCCGGCATTGTGGCCGCTCCTGCACGTTGGATGCCGCTTAGCCATCCGCAGGATACTGAGTTCGCCCATCCGGGTCACGCTGCGGAACCCGCCGCCATAGGGATTAGTCCCGCGGCATCGCAATAGGGCCGCGCACGCACGGTCCGTCGCGGCGCGGCGGCCGATGCCACCGATCCGGCACGCGTCTCATCCCGCTGACCGCGCCTGAGGTACTGTATCGGAAGTCCATCCATAGAGCGCGCCCCGCACCTTGTCATGATCGCCCTCGGTGCGAAATTGATTTCGCGACGCCATTCAGCAACATCCCGGCGATCGCCGCCGCAGCGACCTCCCGGAATGCCTGCGGCGGGACGTCTGGACATTGCACCGCGATCCCATGCGCGAGCGTCCCGGTCTGGACGGGTGACCCGCGCGCGCGGGAGAAGCACAGAGCTGCAAGTGGCTCAGCTCTCGACCATCAACCGTGGGAACGCGCGGCATTCCTCGGGCCGGACGAACGCAGTGCACAATGATGGGTGAGCATCCGGCCAAGGTCGATGTCTCGTGACATTGCTTGGATTGCGGCATCGAGGCGGATTCGTGGCCGGGTCGAGAGGCAGAGGGCCGGTGCCACTGTGCTTCATCCTGCGAGATCGAAATCTATTCTTGAATTTTTGTGCGGAAAATATACTGGCATATAGGGTATGGTTAAGCTTGAAACAGGCGCGATGATTTGATATCCGGTCGTTGACAATTGATTAACCGTTGCTGCGCCTGGCGGCCACCTGCCGTCACGAGGAGCCAGAACATGCTGCGCGACGTCGGCCCACCGCTTCAGCCTGCCTTGCGTGCGCCGCAGTACGGTGTCGAACTGGCGGACCAAGTGGGCGATGCCGCGGAGGCTGTCGCGGAGGCCGTTCTGCCAACGGCGCCGTTCGTGGCGCGCGGTCTGCGGTTGGGCTGGGCGGCCAAGCGCGGGCTCGACATCACGGTGGCGGCCACGGCCCTCTTCCTCTTGCTGCCGTTGCTGATCCTGATCGCCGCTCTCGTGTATGCCGGTGATCGCAAGGCGCCGATCTTCCGCCACATGCGGGTGGGCCGGGACGGTCGCCGCTTCGGGTGCCTGAAGTTCCGCTCCATGGTGACGAATGGCGACGCTGTTCTGGCGGCGCATCTGGCCGCCAATCCTCTGGCCCGGGCCGAGTGGGCGGCGACGCACAAGCTCAGCGACGACCCGCGCGTCACCGCCGTCGGCTACGTGCTGCGCAAGACCTCGCTCGACGAGCTGCCGCAGCTCTGGAATGTGCTGCGCGGCGAGATGAGCTTGGTCGGTCCGCGCCCGATCGTGCCGGCCGAAGTCGCCCGCTACGGGCGGGCATTCCCCACCTGTTTCGCCGTGCCGCCGGGCGTGACGGGGCTGTGGCAGGTCTCGGGCCGCTCCGACACGACCTATGCCGAGCGCGTCGCGCTGGATCTGGACTATGCCACCCGGTGGACCTTGCACCGGGATCTCGCCATCATGCTGCGCACCGTTCCCGCGGTTCTGGCGCAGCGCGGGAGCCGATGAGGCGCGGGTGGTCCCCGCGCCGGGGCGCGGCGTGCTCTGGCCCTGCGCGACGGCGCACCACGAACCGCGCACCCAGATCCGGTTCGGGGCAGCACTTTGCTGGTCCGACAGATGAGGGCCGGATCGGATTGTGGCAGGTGCCAGCGATGACCGAACGAGACCCGTACCAGCACGAGGATCCGATCTGGTACGATCGGATCGAGGCGGATGAGCCGCCTGGCGTCATCCTCGATCTGCTGGCGCACGTGTTCGTGCCGATTATGGCGGCTCTCGGTGCGGTGAGAGCGCTGTACTGGCTACCGACTCGACTGTGGTGCCGGGCCGCGCGCTCGATCCTGCGCGATCGGACCACCGCTGCGAAGCGGCTCTGAGCCGAGCGCAGCATCGTCACAGTCGAGCATTCGCCGGGCTCGAGCGGCCTGTCGTGATACGTCATCCGCCGACGGACCCGCGACGCGGCCTCCAGCCGTCCGAGCTCCGGTGAGCGTGATGCCACGCTGAACGCGCATCTGAGCGTCCGTTCACCGCCCACCTCTCGGGCACGCAGGCCGGTTATGTCCGGAGCATACCGAACTCGGAGCCGCGGCGTCGGTTGTGGGAGCTTCATCAGGTCGAGATTGACAATATTAACGCTATGAAGTAGCGCTATTGACCATTCTGAAAATTGACAGACGTGATGGATCCCGAACGGGATCAGATGTCATTTGCCCATATCGAGTGGCGAGTGCTTGTATGAGGTTCTCGGAGGCAGGGGCTGCCATTCGGCGCTGGCACTTTGGCTGGCCGCCGCGCACGCGCAGGATGACCGCCAGCGAGCGCTCCCTCTCGGTCGGTGCCTGCCAAACGTGCGGGGCAAAGGTGGAGATCTCCAACGCATACTGCGTTCCCTGCGCCACAGAATACGCCGACTGCGATGTCGCATATTTTGATCGATGGTTGCTGGTCTTTATCTGGGTTGCTGCAAGTGTAACGCTGTTCGGCGCAATCTATTTTATGTTGAGACTCTTCGGTGCTGTATCATAGAGATGTTCACGATCCTTCGTCGCTCGGCTTTCGCGTCATCGCCGACGTCGGATTGTGGAGCGGTCGGAAGGCTCACCGATCGGAGCGGGACGGCGCAAGCGGCATTCTCAGGATTCGGTGCGCGATGCCGCGCCATCGATTCCAGGTCTGGGACGTATAGGTCCCTGGTCAGGAAAGGTGGCACGTTCCCGGTATCGGATGGCGATCGCGTCGATGCGCCGGCTGTCAGGTTCGTGCACGCTCCTGTCCCGGACCCAGGGCCCTGGCTCGGCGATCACGGGCGGGCCGGCGCTCGAGCGTTGGTATACGGTCCGTCCAGCTCGATATCCCGGTGGATGGGAGATCTGAGTACCTCTATCGGGTGATGGACGCTGGCCATTGCTCGGTAGAATGGCTGTGGGATCCGCTGTTCAGGGCGCGATCACGGCTGACGATACAATCGAGCCGGGTCTGAACAGGTTGCGGGTGAGGGTGAGGGCAGGATGCGCGGCTTGGTTTCGACTGCGACGCTCTCCGGAGTGCTGGCGCTTGTCTTCAGCATGCCCGCATCGGCGGCCTCCGATATCACGGTCGCTGCCATCGCCACCGGTCGGCTCTATGTTGTCGGGACGACCGATCGCCCGCACACGGCCGTGATTTTGGACAAACGGTTCAAAACCGAATCCGACGAGAATAGGAAGTTTCAGTACGAGTTGGTGTACCATCCCGCCAATTGTGTGGTTTCCGCCGCAATCGATGGGACGATACATGAAGCGGTTGTCAGCAATTGTGGGCAGCAGGTGGTGCCCGGAACTTGGCTGGACCCGAAGCCCGCGATGACCAGGCCGACTCCTCTGGAGCGGGTGCTCTCACCGACGGTCGAGGTGCCCTCCACCGTCTTCTGCCCCTCGGTTCAGACAGAGCGCTCGCAGGATCCGGCACGCATCGAGCTTGCTGACCGCACGCCACCGGTCTTCACCGTCGTGACGGGGATGAATTTCTCGCCGCGCTACTGACGCTTGGCCGCAGGTGTGAAGAAGGCGGAGAGGATGGGTGCGGCGCATCGTCGGGATCCTCCCCGGAAGGAGTCCGCGAACGGACTTCTGCGCGGCGTCGGCTGACGGAGCGCACGGCGAAAGCGATGGCCACTTCGCCGGCTCGGGGGCCGTAGTCGGGACTGGCGTGGCAAGTGAGAACGCACCGAGGCGTGCCAGTCGATACAGACAACTCGCCGTTCACTCTCGAGCCGCGTCGAAAAGCGACGTCAGCATCCTGAGCATACGCTCTTCGCGGCGCCGCGTCCGCCCTTCAGGAGCGCCGCCATCGCCGCTTCGCGATTGTACTCCGACATGATCCTCTTGGTGGCGAGATCCTTATCGAAGCCGGGAATGTTGTCTTTCTGTGTGGCCGAGGCTTCTCCGACGCCGGCACCGTTCGACATGCGGGACAGGCCGGAATAGATCGGCGGCTTCGTCAGATTCTCCGGACGGAGACTCTTCCAGCTCATGCGGTTGCGCATCGAGGAATCGAGAACCGCCAGAGGGTTCACACCGTTCTGGCCGATCTGCGCGTCCGTGAGCTTCAGAGTGCCGGGAATGACGACGGAGAGCGGATCGATATCGCGCTCAGCACGCGGTGCCGCGGCGCCCACGAGCGGGCCCGTCGACGCGGTTGCCGCAGGCATCGCGGTCGGGGGCGGCAAGGCGCTGTAGGCAGTCGGCATCAGCGGCGCGTGGGAGCACGCGCCGAGAGTGAGCACCGCCACGAGCGTTCCGATTCGTCTGAAAGCCATGGTCGCCCTCGCGCTGCGCCGGGCCATTCTAGCCAAGCTTGCACATGACATACCAGTGTTGGGCGGGGCGAGTCCAACCCCTATAAACTGGCTACAGCAATCTCCGAAGTACGCAATGACCAAAAGTAGTATAGGGGCTCAGTGGCCATTCTTGCCGACGGATCCCGGCGATGGGCTCCGTCTCGCGACAAGTGACTTTCGGCCCTGATATGAACAGCTCCGATTTCCGTGCATCTAAGACAAATCGAATTTCGATGATGTATCTAACGCAGTAGATTTGTCGATTGAAGCGCACAGCTACGCTCTCGGTTGTCCCTGTCCTTCATGCGAAGTTGGTTGCGGTGTTCGGGTCGGAAGGTGTCCGTGCCCGCGAGAGCGGGGTCGCGGGTCTCCGGGCAGTTAAAGATAGCCCCGATAGATCGTCCTCGCCGTCGAAGAGGCTGCGCCTACTGGCCCAGTTGGGCACGAGATCGCCACCGTTCGGCCGAGCACGTTCGATCTGTGAGCATTCATGACGCTGCTTGCAGGTAGGACACCACGCGACACGCAGGTTGGGGGCGGCCCGGGCGGTGCGGGGCAAGCCGACGACGTCAATTGACCGAGTCGGCCGCCGCGCGAGCGCGCGGCGGGCAGGCAGGGGCCGCGCAGATCCGCACCGCGCTCCGTCGGTCACCGTCCCCGGAACGCGGCGTCCAGCGCGTGCGAGACACGCGCCAAGATCCCGGCGCGGGCGGCGGCGTCGGAGCCGATATGCGGGTCGCGCTGCACGCACGGGTCCGCGTAGGTGAACGGCGTGGCGTCCGGGCCCGCCACGAGGGCGCCGTCCGCCGCCTCGCTTATCGCGCAGGCGCGGACGGTCTGCGCGCCCCGGGCGACCACGGGCTGGGTCGGCCCGGCCGGGTTGTCGAAGACGTGCTGCGCTCCGGGAAAGACGGTCAGGTCGACATCGGCGCCGGCCGCCCTCAGCCGCTCCGCGTAGGCCGCGCAGGTGGCGGCGGGATTGTAGTCGTCGCCCCCGCCACCGAAGATCCGGATCGGCCGATCCGCCACGGCCGTGTCGTCCCGGAAGCGGATGGAGCAGTCCGGGTAGACCGGCAGGTAGAGCGCGGGGATCACGCCGGAGCGGTTCCAGGCCGCGTCGAAGCGCTTGAGGCTGGCGTAGAGCGCGGCCTGCCCGCCGCGCGAGAAGCCCATTACGGCGATCCGCGCCGGGTCGACCCGCGGATGCTTCGCCAGCACGCCCAGCGCCCGGTAGATGTCGAGGATCAGGTTCGTGCGCGCCAGGAGGCTCTGGTCGGTGTTGACGCTGGTCAGGCCGCGCCCGGTGAAGCCGTCGATCGCGAAGGTCGAGATCCCGCGCGCCGCCAGCGCCCGCTGCCAGAACTCGATGTTGCCGCCCAGACCCCCGGAGCCGTGCATCAGGATCGCGGTCGGCAGGCGCTCGGTCCCCGCCTTGGCGATGCGCAGGATCCCCGCGACCGTGACCGGCTTCGCTCCCTCGGACGTGCCGGTGAGGAACTGCCGGTCGGTCAGCGTCAGGCTCTCGAACGGGTGAACCTCCACGCGGGCGGCGTAGCTGCCGAGATCGGCGACGCCGTCCGCTGCGGGCCCGGCGGAGGCCGCCGGCGTGATGCCGGCCAGCAGACAGGCCGCCAGGAACAGGATCGATCGCCGCATCGGAACGCTCCGCCACCGGGCGGCAGCCTAGCAGCGGCGCGGGTGGCCTGTCGCCGCGGGAGGGACTGGAACCGGTTTCCTCTCGCTGCCCGATGTCAGGCCCCGGGGGCGAGGGCTACGCGGCCGCGCGGTCGGCCAGGTAGGCGCGCCAGCCGCCGAAGCGCGTGATGTCGGCCGCCCCGTCGAGGCCGGCTTGCTCGACCAGGAAGCCCTTGGGCGCCGTGCCGTCGGCGAGCCGCAGCGTGCCGATGCCGAGCGGTGCCGGGATGGCGGCGACGAAGCGTCCGAACGCGGCGGGCGGCAGGGCCCACACCTCGGTCTCGATGGGGGCGCCGTCCCCGGCCGCCACCCGGAGCAGCCCCGGGCGCTGCGGCGGGCCGCCCGGCAGGGCGTAGAGCCGATAGTCCCGGGCTGTCGGCACGGCGCGCAGGAAGCGCCCGCCGCAGCCGGCCAGCTCGCGGTTCAGCGGCAGTCCCGAGAGATGCGCCCCGACGACCGCCAGCTCGATCGCGTCCGGTCCGGCCGCGGCCGGCCCCGGCTCCACGACCGGCACCGGCATCGTACCCGCGCCGATCCGCGGCGCCGAGGCCGCGTGCAGGCGTGCCCCGAGGGCGGCGAGGAGCCCGTCCGAGCCGCGCGGCGCCAGCAGGGTGATCCCGGCGGGGAAGCCGTCGGCGCGGGGCCGGCCCGGCACCGCCAGGGCGCACCAGTCCAGCAGGTTGACGAAGTTGGTGTAGGTGCCGAGCTCGCTGTTCGGCCCGATCGGGTCGGCCGCGACCGCCGCGCAGGTCTGCGGGCGCGGGTAGGTCGGCACGGCGAGGACGTCGATCCGGTCCCAGACCGCGTCCGCGGCCCGGCGCAGCGCCGCGAGGCAATAGAGGCCCGCGAAGGCGTCGGCCGCGCTGTGGCGCTCGGCGGAGGCGATGACCGCCCGCGTCGTCGGGTGGAGGATGTCGGGGCGCGTCTCCATCACCGGGCGGATCGCCGCGTAGCGCTCGGCGACCCAGGGGCCGTCGTAGAGCAGGGCCGCGACGGCGAACATCGGCGCGAGATCGACCGGCGCCGCCGCCCCGGCGAGGGCTTCGAGATCGGCGACCGTCGCCGCGAAGGCCGCCTCGGAGAGCCCGTCGCCGCCGAAGCGGAGGCTCGCCCCGTCCGGGAGCCCGAGGCGCAGGCCCGGCGGGAGGGCGGCGGGGGCGGCCGGCACCGGCAGGGCCCGCGACCAGGGATCGGCGGCATCCGGACCCAGCATGACCCGGAAGGCCGCGTCGGCGTCGGCCACGGTGCCGGCGAAGACCGAGAGCGTGTCGAGGGTCCGGCAGGCCGGCAGCATCCCGCGGCTGGAGATCGCCCCGAGGGAGGGCTTCAGCCCGACGACGTTGTTGAGCGCCGCCGGCACCCGGCCCGACCCCGCCGTGTCGGTGCCGAGCGCGAAGGCGACGATCCCATGGGCCACCGCCACGGCCGAGCCGCTGCTGGACCCGCCGGGCACGTAGGCCGGATCGATCGCGTTGCGCGGGGCCGGGTAGGGGGTGCGCAGGCCGACGAGCCCGGTGGCGAACTGGTCGAGGTTGGTCTTGCCGATCAGGATCGCGCCGGCCGCGAGGAGACGCGCCACTGCGGGCGCGGTCTCGGCGGGGGTATGGGCGAAGTCCGGGCAGGCGGCAGTGGTCGGCAGCCCGGCGACGTCGATGTTGTCCTTGACGGCGAAGGGCACGCCCCAGAGCGGCATCGCCGCGGAGTCGAAGGGCGGGAGCGCCGCAGCGGCTTCGCGAGCATCCGCCTCCGGGACGAGCGCGAGGAAAATGCCGGGATCGTCCACCGCGGCGAGCCGCCGGTAGGCCTCGGCCACGACGGCGCGCGGGTCGAGGCCTTCGGCGTAGGCCGCGTGCAGGAGCGGGATGGTCGGGAAGGGAGGCACGGTCATTCCTCGCAGCGAGGCTCAGGATTCATCGCCGGTGGCGCGGTACCAGTCGAGGATCTCGCCCCCCTGCATGAACACCGCGTCGCTGCGCGCCAGGACGGCGTCGAGCAGCCGCTCCAGCAGGCCGATCCGGTGCGGCACGCCGGTGATGTAGGGGTGGATCGCGAAGCCCATCACCTTGGCCCCGCCGAGGGGGCCGGAGCCGGCGGCCTCGGCCGCGAGCCGGTCGAGATGGGCGAGCGCCCGCTCCACGAACTCGTCGGCCCGGTGGTGCTGGATGGCCAGCAGCGGGATGTCATTGAGCTCGACGGAGTAGGGGAGGGCGACGAGGTCGCCCGTGCGCGTCGCCACCCGGCAGGGGCGGTCGTCGACCACGAAGTCGCCGACGTACTCGAGGCCGGCCGCGTGCAGGTGGTCGGGCGTGTCCAGGGTCTCGGTGAGGCCCGGCCCGAGCCAGCCGCGCGGCGGGCGCCCCGTGGTCGCGGTGATCGCCGCGACGGTGCGGGCGATCATCGCCGGCTGGTCCGAGACTCTGTGGGTCGGGACCTGGTGGAAGCCGTGGGCCATGAACTCCCAGCCGGCCGCGTGGGCGGCCCCGGCCACGCGGGGATAGGCCGTGCAGACCGAGCCGTTGATCGACAGCGTCGGGCGGATTCCGCGGCTGGCGAAGGCCTCGAGGAAGCGCCAGAACCCGACCCGCATCCCGTACTCGTGCCACGCCCAGTTGGGGATATCCGGGAGCAGGCTCGCGGCGGTCGGCGGCACCAGGATCTGGCGCGGCATCGGGTTGTCGATCAGCCAGTGCTCGACGTTGACCACCGGCCAGACCGCCACGTGCTTACCGCCCGGCAAGGTGAGGCGCGGCCGGTCCACGGCGGCGTGGTAGGCGAGGCGATTTTCGGGCCGGCGGGGATCGTCGGGCGCGGTGTCCATCAGGCGGCGGCCCGCGGGGCGTGGTGGCTGTGGAGCTGGGCCGCGAGAATCCGGCGCAGGTCGTTGAAGGCCGGGCTCGACACGTCGCGCCGCCGCGGCAGCTCGACCGGGTGGATCGCCTCGATCCGGCCGGGGCCGGGCGACATCATCACGATGCGGTCCGCGAGGAAGATCGCCTCCTCGATGGCGTGGGTGACGAACAGGATCGTCAGCCCCGTCCGCGACCACAGGTCGAGCAGCTCGTCCTGCAGCCGCTCGCGGGTCATGGCGTCGAGCGCCCCGAAGGGCTCGTCCATCAGCACCACCTCGGCCTCGTTGGCGAGCACCCGGGCGATGGCGACCCGCTGCTTCATCCCGCCCGAGAGCTGGTGCGGGTAGGCGTCGGCGAAGGCCTGGAGGCCGACCAGGGCGATGTAGCGCTCGGCGGTGTCGCGCACCTCGGCGGCGGGCCGCCCGCGGGCCTTCGGGCCGAAGCCGATATTGTCCCGCACCGTGAGCCACGGGAACAGGCCGTAATCCTGGAAGACCATGCCGCGGCTCGGCCCCGGCCCGGCGATCGGCTTGCCCCACATCAGGGCCTGCCCGGAACTCGGGGCCTCGAACCCAGCGGCGACCCGCAGCAGCGTCGACTTCCCGCAGCCCGAGGCGCCGAGCAGGCAGACGAACTCGCCACGGGACACCGTGAGGTTCGCCTCGCGCAGGGCCTCGGTCCGGCGGCCGCCCGCCGCGTAGGTCTTGGAGACCGCCCGCATGTCGAGGATCGGGATCGTCGGATCAGCCATGATTGGGGCTCCAGGCGAGCAGCCGGCGGCCGAGCTGCATGACCAGCCAGTCGGAGACGAAGCCCGCGACCCCGATCACCGCCATGCCGCAGATCACGATCTCGGTGCGCGAGAGCTGGCGCGCCTCCATGATGATCGCGCCGAGGCCGGTCTGGACGCCGGTCATCTCGCCGACCACGATCACCACCCAGGCGAAGCCGAGGCCGAGCCGCAGGCCGGTGAAGATCGACGGCAGCGCCGCCGGCAGCACCACGCGGACGAACTGGGCCGGCCCGGTGCAGCCCAGCATCGCTGCCGCCTCGAACAGGCGCGGCTCAACGGAGCGGACCCCGAACACGGTGTTGACCAGGATCGGGTAGAACGCCCCGAGGAACACGAGGAAGAAGGCCGAGCGCGGCCCGAGGCCGAACAGGATCATCGCCAAGGGCAGCCACGCGGTGACCGGAACCGGCCGCAGCACCTGCAGGACGGGATCGAGCAGCGCCCGGATCAGGGGCACGCGGCCGATCAGCAGGCCGAGCGGCAGGGCGGCGGCGGCCGCCAGCGCGAAGCCGCCGTAGACCCGGCTCAGCGAGGCCGCGAGATGGGTCCAGAGCGTGCCGCTGAAGGCGTCGTCGTTGACGCCGCCGACCGCGAGATCCCGCATCTCGGCCCAGACCTCCGCGGGGGGCGGGATCAGGCTGTAGGGCCGGCCCGCGGTGGTGACCTGCCAGACCGCGACGAGCGCGGCCGGCACCACGCAGGCGAGCGCCAGCCGGCGCAGGTGGGCGAAGCCAGGCCCCGCCCGCCCGGCCCCGCGCGCCGGCGTCACCTGCGCCGCCGCCGGCAGGGCGCCGGCCTCGATGCCGGTGCTCACGCCCGCCCCAGCGCGTCGACGAAGCGGGTATCGATGAAACCCGGCTCCGGCAGCCGCTTGATCTGTTTGAGCGCGAGCATGTGCTGCGCGTAGGCGTCGGCCTGCCGGATCTCGTTCGGCCCGAGGCGCCAGGTCAGCTCGACGTTCGGGGCCGAGAGCTCGAGCGCCTCGCGCTTCTGGCCGAGCTTCGCCACCGCCATGGCGATCATCGCGTCGCGGTCGCCGGCCGCGAAGTCCGTCGCCTTGCGGTGAATCTCCAGCATGGTCCGGACGAGGTCCGGCCGCTCGGCCAGCGTGTCGCGGTGGGCGCCGAACACCATGTTCAGCGCGCCCATCTCGGTGCCGTAGGGGTACTCGACGAGCTGGCCGACGCCCGAGGCGAGGCTGACGCCCGGGCCCGGCTCGGCGCCGACATAGGCGTCGACGTCGCCGCGGGCGAGCGCGATGTGCATCTCCGAGAAGGAGACGCGCACGGGGGTGATGTCCTTCACCGAGAGGCCCTCCATGCGCATCCGCTCCAGGACGAAGACCTCCTGGGTGCTGCCGGGCCAGATCGCGACGCGCTTGCCGCGCAGGTCCTTGATGGCGTGGATGTCGGAGCCCTTCTTGGCGATCACCGCCATCCCGCGGTTGCAGGTGGAGGCGATGACCACGAGCGGCTCGCCGGCGGCGGCGCCCAGCGTCGCGGCGGCGATCCCGAAGGTGCCGAAATCCACCGACTTGGTGACCACGGCGTTCTTGCACTCGGTCGGGCTCTCGAAGGGCACAACCTCCACGTTCACCCCGGGCGGGGTGAAGCGCGCGTAGAAGCTCGGCGCGATCGAGTGGATCAGCTTGAGCGAGCCCATCCGGATCGTGACGGGCGCGCCCTGTGCGCGGGCCCGGGCCAGGGGTCCGAGGGCGAGGCCGGCCCCGAGACCGGCCAGGAGGGTGCGGCGGCGGATCATCGAACGGCTCCTGCAGGGTCTCGATGTGCCGAGGCTACGGGCACCAACCTGTTGCGAGGAAGTGCTATTTTCTGAGCGTGCCGTTGCCATAAACGCAACAGCCCGGCAGGGTGCGGGCGTGAAGCACCTGCGCACCGTCACCTACGTCGCCGAGGTCGCCCGCGCCGGCTCGATCCGGCGCGCCGCGGAGCGCTTGAACCTCACGCCCTCGGCCCTGACCCGGCAGATCCAGGATCTCGAGTACGAGCTCGGCACGCCGATCTTCGAGCGCCTGCCGCAGGGGATGCGGCTCAACGCGGCCGGCGAGCTCTTCGCCCGGCACATCCGCGACCAGGCCGCCGACCTCGACCGGGTCCGCTCGCAGATCGCCGACCTGTCGGGCGTGCGGCGGGGGCACGTGGCGCTCGCCTGCAGCCAGGCCTTCGTCACCCAGGTGGTGCCCGAGGAGGTCGAGGCCTACCGCGCCCGCTTTCCGCAGGTCGGCTTCACCGTGCAGGTCCGCGACCACGCTCAGGCGGTCACCGCCCTGGCGGAATTCGAGGCCGACCTCGCCCTGATCCTGCAGCCGCCGCCCTCGGCGGAGCTGCACCCGCTCTATTCCGGCCATCAGACCCTGTGCGCGCTGATGCGCAGAGGCCACGCGCTGGCGGCGGAGAGCGGGCCGGTGCGGCTGCGCGACTGTCTCGCGCACGCCCTGGCGCTGCCCGACCGATCGCTCGCCATCCGCCACCACATCGAGCACGCGCTGGCCCGGCGGGGCGTCGAGCTGCGGCCCGTGGTGGAGTCGGGCTCGCTGGAGTTCCTGCGCAACCTCACCCTGCGGGAGGACGTGGTGAGCCTGCAGGTGCCCAGCGGCATCCCGGAGGACCCGCGCCTGCACAGCCGGCCGATCGACACCCGCGACCTCACCCCGATGACGCTGGTCCTGGCGCAGCTGCGCGGGCGCTCGCTGTCGGTGGCCGCCGCCAAGTTCGCCGATCAGCTCGTCGTCCGGCTGAACCGGGAAGGGGCCTGACCGGCGTCCCGCTCAGGCGGGTAGGCCGGCTTCGGCCAGCGCCTCGGCGTATCGCTGCCCCAGGGCGGCGACCGGGAAGGGGATCCGCGCCAGGAAGCCCGAGATCGTCAATCCGGGCTCGATCGCCAGGAGCTCGGCGACCGCCTGCCGGGCGCGCTCCGGCTGGCCGAGCCCGACATGGGCCACGGCGAGCGCCCGCAGGGCGACGGCGAAGCGCCGGTTCTGCGCCAGCGCCCGCTCGGCCCACCGGATCGCCTCGGGATAGTCGGACTCGCTGACCGCCGCGACCGCCATCACGCCCGACATCAGCCAGCCGCGCGGATCCCGCGGGTTGAGCTGCAGCGCCCGCTCGACCATGGCGCGTCCCGCCTCCGCGCGGCCGCACATGGTCTCGATCCAGCCCGCGAGGGTGAGCGCCAGGGCGGAGTTCGGGTTGACGAGCAGCGCGCGGCCGAACAGGTCGCGTGCCCGGTCCCGCCCGGTCTCCGACATGTTCCAGACCGCGAAGGCCGCCATCCACAGCACCTGCGCGTCCCCGGGCGCGCGCTCGACCGAGCCCCAGGCCAGCCGCACGGCCGCCGCGCGCTCCGCGTCGCCCTGCGCGATCCAGCCCTGGAAATGGCACTGCGCCCGGCAATAGGCCGCGGCGGCCATCGCCGGTGCGTAGCCCGGGTCGAGCGCCAGGGCCTCGTCCAGGTGATCGAGCGCCGCCGCCATGCCGGCGGCGGTGAAGTCGGCGAGCCGGGCATTGGCCCGGAGCAGCCGGTCGTAGGCGTCCGGATGGGCCGGCGCGTCGCGGCCGAGCCGGCCGATCTCCGCCAGCTGGAGGGTGGGCTCGATCGCGGCGGCGGCGCGCGCGGCGACCCGCTCCTGCAGGGCGAAGACGTCGTCGAGCCCGCCGTCGAAGCTGTCGGCCCAGAGATGGGCGCCGGTCCCGGCATCGACCAGCTGGCCGGTGATCCTCAGGCGCGACCCGCCGCGGCGCACGCTGCCGGCGACCACGTAGCCGACGCCGAGCTCCTGCCCGACCCGGCGCACGTCGATCGCCGCGCCCCGGTAGGTGAAGGTCGAGTTGCGCGCGATCACGAACAGGCCGCTGACGCGGGACAGCGCCGTGATGATCTCCTCAGTGATCCCGTCGGCGAAGTAGGCCTGCTCCGGATCCGCGCTCATGTTGGTGAAGGGCAGGACCGCCACCGCGGGCAGGCGCGGCCCTGTGCGCCACGTGACGCCCGCCTCCGCCGCCTCTTCCGGAGCGATCCCGGGCGAGACCTCCGATGCGGCCTCCCGCACGGCGCCGACGAAGCGCACGCCCTTGCGCGGGAGCGTCCGGATCCAGCGCTGCTCGGTTCCGGTGTCGCCGATCGCGGTCCGGGCCGCGTTGATCCGGCTGTCGAGGGTCGCTTCGGAGACGATGCGCCCGTTCCAGACCGCCTCCAGCAGGTCGTCGCGGCTCACCACCCGGTCGCGCCGCTCGATCAGCACCCGCAGGAGGTCGAAGACCTGCGGCTCGACGGCGATCTCGGCGCCGTCCCGGCTGAGCTCGCGCCGGGCAGAATCGAGGGTAAAGGGTCCGAACCGGTAGATCACGGGGCGTTCCTGGGCGGGGCCATGTCCGCGTTCCGCGCCCTGCTCACCGAACCGGTCTCCGCGGCGGAGGGCGCTCTAGCACGGGCCCGGGCGGGCATAAATCATGGGCCTCTGAAGGTGTCCTCAAGGTCCTCTCAAAGCGCGGTGTCGAGCATCGGGATAGATTTCGCTCCATCGAAGACTTTCCGACGAGGGAGCCGTCCATGGCCCGCGAGACCGATCCCGACACATCCGCCTGGAGCCGCCGCCGCCTCCTGAAGAGCGCGGTAGCCACCGCCGCCCTCGCCGAGTTCGGCCTCGGCGGGACCGCGCGGGCGCAGGGCGACTCGGCCCCCGGCGCCCCGGTCCCCGGCGCCATGCCGGGCGTCCTGAAGCAGGTCGAGGCCGGTGTGCTCGACGTCGGCTACGTCGAGGCCGGTCCCGCCGACGGGCCGGCGGTCATCCTGCTGCACGGCTGGCCCTACGACATCCACGCCTTCGCGGAGGTCGTGCCGATCCTCACGGCGGCCGGGCACCGGGTGATCGTGCCGTACCTGCGCGGCTACGGCACCACCCGTTTCCTGGCGTCGGACACGGTCCGGAACGGCGAGCAGGCGGCACTCGCGGTGGACGTCATCGCCCTGATGGACGTCCTGAAGATCCCCCAGGCCGTCCTGGGCGGCTTCGACTGGGGCGCGCGGACGGCCGACATCGTCGCGGCGCTGTGGCCGGAGCGGTGCCGGGCGCTGGTGGCGGTCAGCGGCTACCTGATCGGCAACCAGGAGGCCGGCAAGAAGCCGCTGCCGCCGCGGGCCGAGCTGTCCTGGTGGTACCAGTTCTACTTCGCCACCAGCCGGGGGCGGGCCGGCTACGAGGCCTACCGCGCCGACTTCGCCAAGCTGATCTGGCAGACCGCCTCGCCGCGCTGGCGCTTCGACGACGCCACCTTCGCGCGGAGCGCCCCGGCCCTCGACAACCCGGATCACGTCAGCATCGTCATCCACAATTACCGCTGGCGGATGGGCCTCGCCGAGGGCGAGCGCCGGTACGACGCGCTTGAGAGCCGCCTCGCGCAGGCGCCCACGATCGGCGTGCCGACCATCACCCTGGAGGGCGACGCGAACGGCGCCCCGCATCCGGACCCCGCCAGCTACGCGGCCAAGTTCACCGGACGCTACGCGCACCGGCTGATCACCGGCGGGATCGGCCACAACCTCCCGCAGGAAGCCCCGCGCGCCTTCGCGCAGGCCGTGATCGACGCGGCCGCGGCCTGACCGCGCCGGCGCGGCCGGATCATCCCCGGACACACGATCATCCCGAGACGATGACGGAGGTTGCCATGCGGTTCCTGGCTGTCGCGCTGCCGGCCCTGCTCGCTGCGGGCCTGATTTTGGGAGGCTCCGCGGTGCGCGCCGTGGATGCCGTGACCGCCCCGGCGGCCTCGCCGATCTACGGCGTCACCGTCCCGGACGGGTACCGCGACTGGCAGCTCGTCGGCGTCGCGCAGGAGACCGGGGCCCTGGACGAGCTGCGTGCCGTGGTCGGCAACGCGCGGGCGCTGGACGCCTACCGGTCGGGCACCCTGCCGTTCCCGGACGGGACGGTGCTGGTGAAGCGCGCCTGGACGCGGGTGCCGTCCGCGGAGTTCGCGCCGGCCTTCGTGCCCGGCGGCGCCACGACGGTTCAGGTCATGGTGAAGGATTCGCGGCGCTACGCGGCGACGGGCGGCTGGGGGTTCGGGCGCTTCGTCGACGGCAAGCCCGCGGACGCGGCCCAGCACGAGACCTGCTTCGCCTGCCACAGCGCCAATGTCCGGGACCACGACTACGTGTTCACGCGGCTCGCGCCCTGAGGCCGGCCGCCGCCCGGACCGCCGCCACGACGCCCCTGTCAGCGCGCGGCTTCCCTCAACGTCCGCTCGCTGTCGCGCCTTGCGTCTCCCGTCAGCCGGCGCCTACACCTTTGCCGGCTCAAGCTCGGCCCGGACCGGGCGGGACATGACGGCGCCGGCCCGAGGCACGGCCCCGCAGGGAGGATAGCGCGTGACGATCGCCCGATACGGCGCAGCCCTGGCGCTGCTCTGCGGCTTCGGTTTCCTGTCGCCCTTGAGGGCCGACGAGTGCCCCAACCGCGGCCAGCTCGACGACGCCTACTGCGACGCCAACAAGGACCTCGTCGCCGACGTCCCGGCCAAGACCCGCGACCCGAGCGTCATCGTCTTCGCCTACACGCCGGTGGAGGATCCCGCGGTCTACGAGAACTCGTTCAAGCCGTTCACGACCTACCTGAGCCAGTGCACGGGCAAGCGCGTCGTCTACTACCCGGTCCAGTCGAACTCCGCCGAGATCGAGGCGATGCGCTCCGGCCGGCTCACGGTGGCGGGCTTCTCGACCGGGCCCCTCGGCTTCGCGGTGAACATGGCCGGCGCGATCCCGTTCGCCGCCAAGGGCACCGAGAAGGGTGCCGAGGGCTACAACCTGATCGTCGTGGTGAAGGCGAGCAGCCCGTACAAGACACTGGCCGACCTCAAGGGCAAGCGCGTGGCCCACACGGCGCCGTCGTCGAATTCCGGCAACCTCGCCCCCAAGGCGCTGTTCCCCGAGCAGGGGCTGAAGCCCGGCGAGGACTACAAGCTCATCTACTCGGGCGGCCACGACAAGTCGGCGCTGGGCGTCGGCACCGGCGACTACGACGCCGCCCCGGTGGCCTCGGACGTGTTCTACCGGATGGTCGCCCGCGGGACGATCAAGGGCGACGATTACCGGGTGATTTACACGAGCGAGAAGTTCCCGACCTCGGGTTTCGCCTACGCCCACGATCTCAAGCCGGAACTCGCCGAGAAGCTGAAGCAGTGCTTCTACGACTTCCGCTTCCCGCCCGACATGGTGAAGGATTTCGAGGGCGACGACCGGTTCGCGCCGATCACCTACCTCAAGGACTGGGCGATCGTCCGCAAGGTCGCGGAGGAATCGGGCACGCCGTACAACAAGGTCGCCTACGAGCGCGAGGCCGCCCGCGAGGCCGAGGCGGCGCGCAAGAAGGCCGCGGGCGCGCCCAAGCCGTGACTCAGGCGTTGACGTCGGCCGTGACGGCGAGGAGCGCGGCGCGCGCGGTGGCGGCCGGACTCGAGGGCGATCCCCGCGCCCTGGTGATCCGGGGACTGACCAAGGCGTACCGGGCCGGCCAGCCGGTCCTGAAGGGCATCGACCTCGTGGTGCCGGGCACTGGGCTCACGGCGATCATCGGGCCGTCCGGTACCGGCAAGAGCACCCTGATCCGCTGCATCAACCGGCTGGTCCAGCCGACCTCGGGGGAGATCCTGTTCCGGGGCGAGGACCTCGCCCGGCTCTCCGGCCCCGCCCTGCGCCGGGCGCGCCGCAGGATCGGGATGGTGTTCCAGGAGTACAACCTGGTCGAGCGCCTCTCGGTGATGGAGAACCTGCTCTGCGGCCGCCTCGGCTACGTGCCGGCCTGGCGCGCGTGGCTGCGGCGCTTCCCCGAGGCGGACATCGCCCGCGCCTTCGACCTCCTCGACGCGGTCGGCCTGTCGGGCTTCGCCACCCGCCGGGCCGACGCCCTGTCGGGCGGGCAGCGCCAGCGCGTCGGCATCGCCCGGGCGATCATGCAGGAGCCCGAGATCGTGCTCGCCGACGAGCCGACCTCGTCCCTCGACCCGAAGAGCTCCGTCGAGATCATGGAGATCCTGTCCCGGCTCGCGGCCGAGCGCGGCGTGCCGGTGGTGGTCAACATCCACAACGTGGCGCTCGCCCAGCGCTTCGCCGCGCGGATCGTCGGCATGTCGGGCGGGCACGTGGTCTATGACGGGCCGCCGGACCGGCTGAGCGAGGCCGACCTGCGCGGCATCTACGGCGGCGAGAACTGGCTCGAATGAGCGCGCCCGCCCGCCCGGCCTCTCCCAACGCGTCCCCCGACGCTTCCCCCGACCGCGTCGCGTTCCGGCCCAACTGGACCGCCCGCGTGGGCTGGGCGCTCCTCGCCGTCTACGCGGTCTACGCGGCGACCCAGCTCGGCTTCTCGCCCGAGCGCTTCGCCGGCGGCCTCGCCCACGGGCAGCAGTTCCTGGCCCGGATGTTCCCGCCGAACTTCTCCCGCTGGGAACTGATCCAGTCGGGCATCCTCGAGAGCCTGCAGATCGCCGTGATCGCCACGGTGGTCGGCATCGCGGTCGCCCTGCCGATCGGCTTCCTGGCGGCCCGCAACCTGATGCCGCCCTGGGTGACGTGGCCGACCCGCATCCTGATCGCGCTCTGCCGGTCGTTCCACCCGATCATCGTGGCGATCCTGTTCGTGAAGGCGATCGGCTTCGGGGCGCTCGCCGGCGTCATGGCGCTGATCGTCGCCTCGGTGGGCTTCATCGCCAAGCTGTTCGCCGAGGCGATCGAGGAGATCTCCCTGAAGCAGGTCGAGGCGGTGCGGGCGACCGGCGCCGGCTTCCTGTCGACCCTGATCATGGGCGTGCAGCCACAGGTGCTGCCGCGCTTCATCGGCTTCGCCACCTACCAGCTCGATTCCAACCTGCGGAACTCGACCATGGTGGGCATCGTCGGCGGCGGCGGCATCGGAGCGACGCTGTTCACCGCCTACCAGCGCTTCGACTTCGACGTGGTGCTGGCGATCCTGATCGTCATCGTCGCCCTGATCATGGTGGCCGAGATCGTCTCCGGCTGGGCCCGCAAGGTGTTCCAGTGAGCGTGGCCCTCGCGCCCGCTTCCGCCGGCCCGCGCCACTGGCAGCGCTTCCCCCTGTGGAAGCGGCTGGCGCGGCTCGCCTTCACGCTCTGCGCGGTGGCGGCCTTCGTGGCGAGCCTGCGCACCATCGAGGTGATCCCGGAATTCCTCTACGACGCCCCCGACCAGCTGGCCGACCTGTTCGGCCGGATGTGGCCGATGGATGCCGGCTATGTCGGGCCGACCCTGCGGGCGCTGGTGGAGACGCTCCACATCGCGACGCTCGGCACCCTGATCGCCATCGCGATCGCGGTGCCGATCGGGCTGATGGCGGCCCGCAACGTCACGCCCAGCCGCGCGCTGAACCTCTTCGCCAAGTTCGTGTTCGTGACCTCGCGCTCGGTGAACTCCCTGGTCTGGGCGCTGCTGTTCGTGGCGGTGTTCGGCCCGGGGCCGCTGGCCGGGACCCTGGCGATCGCGCTCCGCTCCGTCGGCTTCACCGGAAAGCTGTTCGCCGAGGCGCTGGAGGAGGCCAATCGCGGCACGATCGAGGCCCTGCAGGCCGCGGGTGCCGGCCGGATGTCGACTTTGCTGCTCGGCTACTGGCCGCAGGTGAAGCCGGCCTTCTGGTCGATCGCGCTGTTCCGCTGGGACATCAACATCCGCGAATCCGCCGTGCTGGGGCTGGTCGGCGCGGG
This sequence comes from Methylobacterium sp. D53M, assembly GCF_053345625.1. NCBI lineage: Bacteria > Pseudomonadati > Pseudomonadota > Alphaproteobacteria > Hyphomicrobiales > Methylobacteriaceae > Methylobacterium > Methylobacterium sp. D53M. The sequence continues at coordinate 26,504 of NZ_JBKFAL010000009.1, read as the reverse complement.
CGGCATCGGCGTCGCGCTCGATACCGCCCTGAACCTGCTCTACTGGGACCAGGTCGCCGTGGTGCTCGCCGCGATCTTCGGCGTCGTCATCCTGGCCGAGATCGTCGTGACGGCGCTCCGCGCCCGGACGCTCTGAGACGGGCCCCGGTCAGCGCCCCAGCGACATGCCGAGCGGCGGCTCGACCTCCGGCGGCAGCGGCGAGACGTAGCCCGCCGCGCCGACCCGGCGGGCGAGGTCCGCCTTGGCGGCGTCGCGCAGGGCCGCGTCGGTCACCGCCCGGGCCCCGGTGGCGGCCATCGCCTTGGCGACCTGCACCATCGCCTTGTGGGCCGCGGGGGTCTTGCCCTGCGCCACCACCTGCCAGGTGTGGAACGGCGTGCCGATGGCCACCGTGGGCGCGTGGGCCTGGACGGTCGGCACCACCCAGCTGACGTCGCCGACGTCGGTGGACCCCACCGCCGGGTTGCGCGGCGCGTCGAGGGGCACGAGGAAGTCGGCGAGCGGCGCCTCGGTGCGCGGCATCCCGATGGCGCGGAACACGGCGTCGATGTCGCCGTCGGTGAGCGTCGCCCGGATCTTGCCGGCGAAGTCCCGGTCGGCCTCGTCGAAATGCGGCGGCCCGAGCTCCTCCATGACGCCGTGCAGCGCCCGCTCCAGGGGATCGTTGCCCAGCAGGTTCGACACCGCGCTGACGATCCGCACCTCGACGGCGGTCTCGGTCATCAGGGCGGCGCCCTGCGCGATCTTCTTCACCCGCTCGACCAGCGCCAGCATGCCGGGCAGGTCGCGGGCCCGGATCGAGTAGCGCACCGTCGCGCCGGCCTGGACGACGTTCGGGGCGATGCCGCCGGCGTCGAGATAGGCGTAGTGGACCCGCGCGTCGGACGGCATGTGCTCGCGCATGTAGTTCACGCCGACGCTCATCAGCTCGACGGCGTCGAGCGCCGAGCGCCCGAGATGGGGCGCGGCCGCCGCGTGGGCGGTGCGGCCGGTGAAGACGAAGTCGGCCCGGGTGTTGGCGAGGGCGACCGGCGGTGCCACCTCCCAGAAGCTGCCCGGATGCCAGGTGATCGCGATGTCGGCGTCCGCGAAGGCGCCGGCGCGGACCATGAAGGCCTTGGCGGCGCCGCCTTCCTCCGCCGGGCAGCCGTAGTAGCGCACGCGGCCGGGCGTCCCGGTCTCGGCGAGCCAGTCCTTCAGCGCGGTGGCGGCGAGCAGAGCCGCCGAGCCGAGGAGGTTGTGGCCGCAGCCGTGGCCGTGCCCGCCCGCCTCCACCGGCCGGTGCTCGGCGACGCCGGCCTCCTGCGACAGGCCCGGCAGGGCGTCGTACTCGCCGAGGAACGCGATGACCGGCCCGCCGTCCCCGGCCTCGCCCATCACGGCGGTCGGGATGCCGGCGACCGCCTCGGTGACCCGGAAGCCCTGGTGGCGCAGTTCGGCGACGTGCTCGGCGCAGGAGCGGCTCTCCGTGTAGCAGACCTCCGGCATGCCCCAGACCCGCTCGGACAGGGCGATCAGCCGTTCCGACTGCGCGTCGACGTGGCGCCACACGGCGTTGCGGTTGTCCATCGGGTCCACTCCGGGAAAGCTGCGCATCGAGGTCGCGCCACCATAGCGGGCTCCGCGCCGTCTTCGCGAGCGCAGCGAAGCGACCCAGGGTTGCGCGCCCTCGGGAAGCGTGGCGCCGCTGGATTGCTTCGCTCCGCTCGCAAGGACGGACACGGCGCGCGCCCTGCTGCTGCCTGACCGCATGCACCGCCCAGGCCATGCTCCTGCCCGAACCAAGCGTCCGTCAACACGTTCCGATTGAACCGTCACTGGCCCGCCCCTTGCCAAGGCCGCTGCCGGAATGTTGCTGTGCCTGTCACGGCGGTAAACGGGAAAGCGTACATGGACGAGCGGGATCTGCGCGGCCTCATCGGGCAGGTGAAGGACGGCCGCCTGTCGCGGCGCGCTTTCGTGCAGCGGATGGTGGCTGTGGGCCTCACCGTGCCCATGGCCGGGCTGATGCTGGCCGGGAATGGGGTCGCGATGGCGGCCGATATCCGGGCCGGCTACAAGCCGACCAAGGCCGGCGGCGGCGGCGCGCTGAAGCTCCTCTGGTGGCAGGCGCCGACGCTGATCAACCCGCATTTCGCCGTCGGCACCAAGGACCAGGACGCCTCGCGGATCTTCTACGAGCCGCTCGCCGCCTGGGACGCGGACGGCAACCTCGTGCCGGTGCTCGCCGCCTCGATCCCCTCGAAGGAGAACGGGGCGCTCGCCGCCGACGGCCGCTCGGTGGTCTGGACGCTCAAGCCCGGCGTGAAGTGGCACGACGGCAAGCCGCTCACCGCCGACGACCTCGTCTTCACCTGGGAGTACGCCCGCGACCCCGCCACCGCGGCGGTGACGGCCGGGTCCTACAAGGATTGCAAGGTCGAGAAAGTCGACGACCTCAGCGTCCGGGTTCTGTTCGACAAGCCCACGCCCTACTGGTGCGACGCCTACGTGGGCATCGTCGGGATGGTGCTGCCGAAGCACCTGTTCGGACCCTACAGCGGCGCCAAGTCCCGGGACGCGCCCCAGAACCTCGCCCCGGTGGGCACCGGCCCGTACCGGTTCGTGGAGTTCCGGCCCGGCGACATCGTCCGCGGGGAGCGCAACCCCGACTACCACCTGCCGAACCGGCCGTACTTCGACACGGTCGAGATGAAGGGCGGCGGCGACGCGGTCTCGGCCGCCCGCGCCGTGCTCCAGACCGGCGAGTACGACTACGCCTGGAACATGCTGATCGAGGACGAGGTGCTGAAGCGCCTGGAGACCGGCGGCAAGGGCCGGGTCGACGTGGTCTACGGCGGCAAGCTCGAATTCCTGCTCCTCAACGCCGCCGACCCGAACGTCGAGGTCGACGGCGAGCGCGCCTCGATCACCACCAAGCACCCCGCCTTCTCCGACCCGAAGGTGTGCCAGGCGATGAACCTCTTGGTCGACCGCAAGTCGATCCAGACCTACATCTACGGCCGCACCGGCAAGCCCACCGCCAACACGGTCAACGGCCCGGAGCGCTTCGTCTCCAAGAACACGAGCTTCGCCTTCGACCCGGCCAAGGCCAACGCGCTCCTCGACGAGGCCGGCTGGAAGAAGGGCTCCGACGGCATCCGCGCCAAGGACGGCAAGAAGCTCAAGCTGGTCTTCCAGACCTCGATCAACGCCCCGCGCCAGAAGACGCAGGCGATCATCAAGCAGGCGGCCGCCAAGGCCGGCATCGAGATCGAGCTGAAATCGGTGACCGGCTCGGTGTTCTTCTCCTCCGACCCGGCCAACCCCGACACCTGCACGCATTTCTACGCCGACATGGAGATGTACGCCTACAGCATGACCCAGGCCGATCCGGCGATCTGGCTGCTCATGTACGCCTCCTGGGAGGTGGCCCAGAAGGCCAACAAGTGGCAGGGCCGCAACGTCGTGCGCTGGCGCAACGCGGCTTACGACGAGGCCTACAACGCCGCCCAGAGTGAGCTCGACCCGGTCAAGCGGGCGGCGCTCCTCATTAAATGCAACGACCTCGCGGTCTCCGAGAACGTGCTGCCGCTGATCCACCGCGCCGAGGTCTCGGCGGTGGGCGCCACGCTCACGGCGCCCCGCAGCGGCTGGGACAACGACCTGTCGTTCCTGCCCGACTGGTACCGGGAGGCCTGAGCGGGAGCGCCGCGCCATGGGCGCCTACATCCTGCGACGCCTCCTGATCGCGATCCCGAGCCTGCTCGGCATCAGCCTGATCCTGTTCACCGTCCTGGCGCTCGCGCCGGGCGACCCGTTCGGCGAACTCGCCAGCAACCCGAACGTGCCTCCGGAGGTGCGCGCGGCCCTGCGGGTCAAGTTCGGCCTCGATGACCCGATCCTTACCCGCTACCTGCACTGGCTCACCGCCATGCTGCAGGGCGACTGGGGCTTCTCCTTCGCCAGCCGGGTGAACGTCGACACGCTGATCCTGCAGCGGCTGCCGACGACCCTGTTCATCGTCGGCTCCTCCCAGGTTCTGGCGCTGCTGATCGCCGTGCCGGTGGGCCTCTACGCGGCGCGGCGGCCCTACTCGCTCGCCGACCAAGTCGCCAACACCCTGGCCTTCGTGGGCTTCTCGCTGCCGACCTTCTTCACCGGCCTGCTGTTCATCCTGCTGTTCTCGATCAAGCTCGGCTGGCTGCCCTTCGTCTACCAGGCCGACCTGCCGGGAACCGGGCTCACCTGGGTCTGGGCGAATGTCCGGCAGGCGATCATGCCGGTGGCGGTGCTGGGCTTCTTCCAGGCCGCCTCCTACACCCGGTACGTGCGCGCCTCGGCGCTGGACGTCGCCCGCCTCGACTACGTCACCACGGCCCGCGCCAAGGGCCTGCCCGAGGGCACGGTGACCCGCCGGCACATCGCCCGCAACGCCCTGATCCCGGTGGTGACGCTCGTCGCCCTCCAGATCCCGGCGGTGTTCGGCGGCGCCATCGTCACCGAGCAGATCTTCCGGATCCCCGGCATCGGCTCGCTGCTGATCGACGCGATGCTGTCCAACGACACGCCGGTGGTGATGGCGGTGACCTTCGTGTTCGCCGGCCTCGTCATCCTGTTCAACCTCGTCGCGGACCTGCTCTATGGCTGGCTCGACCCTCGCATCGCCCTCCGATGAGGCGCCTGCCCTCGCCCGCGCGCCGGTCTCGCCGGGGCGGGAGACGTGGCGGCGCTTCCGGCGGCACCGGCTGGCGCTCGCCAGCGTCGGCGTGCTGGCGCTCCTCGTCGCCGGCGTGGTGTTCGGCGGCCTGCTCTGGCCGGTCACCATCGACGACATCGACTTCGCGGCCCAGCTCCAGGGCCCGTCCTGGGACCACCCGTTCGGCACCGACGATCTCGGTCAGGACCTGCTCGCCCGGATGATCTACGGCGGCCGGATCTCGCTCGCGGTCGGCTTCGCCGCCATGGCGGTGGCGAGCCTGATCGGGGTGCTGGTCGGCGCGCTCGCCGGCATGTCGCGCCGGTTCCTCGACCCGGTGCTGATGTGGCTGACCGACCTGTTCCTGTCGCTGCCGCAGCTGCCGTTGCTGCTCCTCGTGATCTACCTGTTCCGCGACAGCCTGAAGGCCGTGTTCGGCAGCCAGGGCGGCGTGTTCCTGATGATCGTCGCGGTGATCGGCGGCCTGCGCTGGATGCCGGTCGCCCGGCTGGTGCGGGCGCAGTTCCTGTCCCTGCGCGAGAAGGAGTTCGTGGAGGCGGCCCGCTCGCAGGGCGCGACGACCGGGCACCTCGTGCGCCGCCACATCCTGCCGAACGCGCTCGGTCCGGTGATCGTGGCGGCCTCGATCGAGGTCTCGTCCGCGATCATCGCGGAATCGACGCTGTCCTTCCTGGGGCTCGGCTTCCCGCCCGACATCCCGACCTGGGGGCGGCTCCTGTTCGACGCCAAGGACCATCTCGACGTCGCCCCGCACTGGGCGCTGTTTCCCGGCGGCGCGATCTTCCTGACGGTGCTGTCGATCAACTTCATCGGCGACGGCCTGCGCGACGCCCTCGACCCGCGACGGGTTCTCTAGCGATGGCGGATCCAGTGGACCCGATCCTCTCGGTCTCAGACCTCACCGTCTCCTTCCGCTCGGACGGGCGCTGGCGCGAGGTCGTGCACGGCGTCTCGTTCGACGTGGGCCCGCGCGAGACCGTGGCCCTCGTCGGCGAATCCGGCTCCGGCAAGAGCGTCAGCGCCCTCTCAATCCTGCGCCTCCTGCCGCGGGACGCGAGCCGTATCGGCGGGCGCGTGCGCTTCGAGGGCCGCGAGCTGCTCGCCGCCCCCGAGGCCGAGATGCGGCGGGTGCGCGGCGATTCCATCGCCATGATCTTCCAGGAGCCGATGACCTCCCTGAACCCGGTCCTGACCATCGGCTTCCAGATCGCCGAGGCGCTGATCCGGCACCGGGGCCTGTCGCGGTCCGCCGCCGAGGCGGAGGCGCTCCGGCTCCTCGACAAGGTCCGGATCCCGGCCGCCCGCTCGCGCCTGCACGAGTACCCGCACCGCTTCTCCGGCGGCATGCGCCAGCGGGTGATGATCGCCATGGCGCTCGCCTGCCGGCCGAAGCTCCTCATCGCCGACGAGCCGACCACGGCGCTCGACGTCACGATCCAGGCCCAGATCCTCGACCTCATCAAGAGCCTGCAGGACGAGGAGGGCATGTCGGTCCTGTTCATCACCCACGACATGGGCGTGGTCGCCGAGATCGCCGACCGCACCGTGGTGATGTACCGGGGCCGCGCCGTGGAGGCCGGCCCGACCGCGCGGATTTTTTCCGAACCCACCGAGCCTTATACGCGGGCGCTGCTGGCCGCGGTCCCGCGCCTCGGGACCATGGCGGGCCGGGCCCGCCCGATGCGCTTCCCGGTGGTCGACCGGGCCACCGGCCTCGCGGCACCGACGCCCGAGACCCCCGACACCGTCAGGGCCGCCGAGCGCCTGGTGCTGGAGGTGCGCGACCTGACCACCCGGTTCGACATCCGCTCCGGGCTGCTCGGCCGCGTGACCGGCCGCGTCCACGCGGTGGAGCGGGTCTCGTTCAGCCTCGCGGCCGGCGAGACCCTGGCGCTCGTCGGCGAATCCGGCTGCGGCAAGTCCACCACCGGGCGCTCGATCCTGCGCCTCGTCGAGCCGCTCTCGGGCTCGGTCCTGCTCGACGGCGAGGACATCACGGGCCTCGATGCCGGCACCCTCCGCGCCCGCCGCCAGCGCATGCAGATGATCTTCCAGGACCCGTTCGCCAGCCTCGACCCGCGCCTGAGCGTCGGTGCGGCGGTGGCGGAGCCGCTGCTGATCAACCGCCTCGCGCCCCCCCGCGAGGCGCGGCGGCGGGCGGAGGATCTGCTCGCCCGGGTCGGGCTTCCGCCTGAGACCGCCGCGCGCTTCCCGCACGAGTTCTCCGGCGGCCAGCGCCAGCGCATCTGCATCGCCCGCGCGCTCGCCCTGAACCCCCGCCTGATCGTCGCCGACGAGGCGGTCTCGGCGCTGGACGTCTCGGTGAAGGCGCAGGTCGTGAACCTGATGCTCGACCTGCAGGCGGAGTTCGGCCTCGCCTACCTGTTTATCTCGCACGACATGGCGGTGGTCGAGCGGGTCAGCCACCGGGTGGCGGTGATGTATCTCGGCGAGATCGTGGAGATCGGCCCCCGGGCCGCGATCTTCGGCGACCCCCAGCACCCCTACACGAAGAAGCTGCTGGCCGCCGTGCCGGTCCCGGATCCGGCCCGGCGCGGCGAGCGGCACGCCCTGCCGGACGACGAGATCCGCAGCCCGATCCGAGCCCCGGACTACGTGGCGCCGGAGCGGCTCTACCGGGAGGTCGCCCCCGGCCATGTCGTGCAGGACTGGGGCACCGAGTGGGACGCGGGCGCCCGCCAGGGCGCGGCCGCCTGAAGCCGGCGGCCCGGACCCTCGCGCGCGATGCCGCGCGGTCCGCGTCAGGATCCAGCGTAAAGCTTGCGGCACTGCTCGCAATACAGGCAATGTTGCTCAGAAAGCGATCAGTACCGGTAAGAAATCTTTGATTATTTCCGCATTAATGTCGGCGCTACACACGCGGTGTGTTGCCGCGATGAAGCGGTCGAGAGGCTTCCTTGCGCGCGAGCGATTTCCGATCCTTCCACGAGGCTTCGAAGCGCAGCGGCGTGATCCTGTCGTTCGGCGGAGATCTCTCGGAGAACATCCTGTTCTCGCTCGGGGAAGTGCTGAAGCTGCGCATGCGGCACGAGGAGACCGACGCCGCGGTCGCCAAGCGCGTCTTCTTGATCTTCGTCGAGCAGGCCCAGAACGTGATCCGCTACTCGGCCGACAAGGTCGCGCCCGCCGAGCCGCCGGGCCCCGCCCGGGTCAGCGCCGGCATGATCGCCGTCGGCACCGAGGAGGGGCGGTTCTTCGTGGTCTGCGGCAACGAGGTCGGCAGGACCGAGGTGCCGCGGCTGCGCGAGCGGCTCGACGAGATCGCCACCCTGTCGAGCGACGAGCTCAGGAAGGTCTACCGCGAGAAGCTGCGCCAGCCGCCGGACGAGGGCAGCCTCGGCGGCAGCATCGGACTGATCGAGATCGCCCGCCGTTCGAGCGCCCCGGTCGAGTACGACTTCCAGGATCTGGGCGCGGAGCGCAGCCTGTTCTGCCTCAAAGCCTTCATCTGAGGATCGCACGGACATGGACCGCATCACGCTGCCCCGGACCGAGCGCTCGCCCGAGGTCGATTTCGACTTCGCGTCGGGGCGGCTCGTCCTGCGCGGCGAATCCTACCCGGAGGACGCCGCCGCATTCTTCGGCCCGCTGCTGCAGGCCCTGCGCGGCCACCTCGCGGCGACCGAGGCAAGCCCGATCACCTTCGACGTCGCGCTCGCCTACTTCAACTCGTCGAGCGCCAAGGCGCTGATGAACCTGTTCATGCCCCTGGAGGACGCCGCCGCCGAGGGGCGCCCGGTGACGATCCGCTGGATGTTCGGCGCCGACGACGACGTGATCCAGGAGGCCGGCGAGGATTTCGCGGCCGACTTCGCGCATGCCCGGTTCGAGATGATCGCGAGCGTCCCCGCGTGAGCCCGCACCGGGCGCCGGCCCACGATCTCCTGTCCGAGCCGGCGGACGCCTTCAGCCTGTTCGACACCGAGGAGGCGGTCCTCGGCCGGTCCGAGGTGATGCTGGCCCGCCTCGCCGAGGTCGGCGACGGGGTGCGGGAGCTCGCCGGCGCCTACCGGCGCAGCTACCACGAGCAGCGCCGGCTGGTGCGGCTGAGCGACCGGATGCAGCTCGACCTGCACCGGGCCAACCAGCGGATGGCCGAGCAGCAGCGCGCCCTGCGCCACCTCAACGACGCCCTCTCGGCGGAGATCGAGCACCGGGCGCGCCTCGAGGCCGAACTCCGCCGCCTCGCCGACACCGACCACCTCACCGACGCCCTGTCGCGCCGCCGCTTCCTGCAGATCTGCGAGGAGGTCTGGGCCCGGACCCAGTCGGGCGACACGCCCTCCAGCGTGCTGATGCTCGACCTCGATCGCTTCAAGCTGATCAACGACCGCTACGGCCACAGCGCGGGCGACACGGTCCTCAAGGCCTTCGTCGAGACCTGCCGCGACAGCCTGCGCGCGGTCGACGTGATCGGCCGCATGGGCGGCGAGGAATTCGCCATCCTCGTCACCGGCACCGTGATGGCCGAGGCGCAAGTCATCGCCGAGGCGCTCCGCCGCGCGGTGGCGCAGCGGCCGGTGCGCCTGGAGCACGGCCCGCTGCCGATCTCGGTGAGCATCGGCCTCGCGGCGTTCGGCCCGAGCGAGTCGATGTCGGCGACCCTCCGGCGGGCCGACGCGGCGCTCTACGCCGCCAAGCATGCCGGCCGCGACTGCGTGCGCTGCGCGGCCGAACCGGGCGCGTCCCTGACCTGAGGCGCCGCGCGTCCGGCCTCGGAGCGGAACCGCTGTGACACGGAGTGACGTCGCGTGAGCGGACCTGACACGGCCCTGGACAGCCCGCGTCCCGCCGGGGGGATCCGCGGCGCGCGACCGCTGCGGACCGGGGATGCCCTGGCGCGGCTCGGCTTCGCCGACATCGATCCGGTCCCGGCCGCCGGCGGCGCCGGGCGCGCGGGCGGCCTGCGCGGGGCCGGCCCGATCCGCCGGGGCGATCCCCTGTCGAAGCGCGGCTTCGCCGACGTGCTGGCCGCGGGCGCGCCCGCGGACGAGCTGATGAAGCCCGGCGCCCTGCGCGGGGCGGCCCGAGGCCGCGACCTCGACAGCCTGTCCCACACCTTGTTCCTGCGCATCTACCCGGTGATCGGCGCCCTCCTGCTGCTGACCCAGCTCGGGATCGCCTGGGTGACCTACACCGACCAGCTCCGGCTGTACGGCGACCGGGCGCATCTCCTCGCCCGGCTCACCGCCGCGGCGATCGCGCGGCCCGACTGGGCGCGCGACCCGGACGCCTACGACGGCCCACTCAAGGCCCTGGCCGCCGAGCCCGATTTCGCCTACGCCGTCCTGCGCGACGCCGCGGGCCACGTCGTGGGGACGGCGGGCGCGGCGCCCCCCGCGCGGGGCTGGTCCACCCTCTCGGCCCAGGCCGACCTGTCGGTGCCCGGCCGCGCCGGCCCGGCGGGCAGCCTGACCGTCACGGTCTCCACGAAGGCGCTGCGGGACAACGCGGCGTGGCAGGTGATGCTCGCCCTCGGCGCCAGCGTCGGGCTGATGATCGCCTTCGTGGTCACCCTGCACGCCACCGTGCGCCGCCACGTCATGGCGCCGCTGATGCGGCTGCTGCTCGCCATGCGGGAGATCGAGCACAAGCGCTGGACGACCGTGGAGCTCGGGGGCGCCTACCGGCCGAGCAACGAGATCGACGTCATCAGCCAGGCCTTCAACCGCATGGTCGAGGGCCTGCGGAGCGGTGACGCCGCCAAGCAGCTCCTCGTCGAGCTGGAGCAGGCCCACGACCGGCTGGAGCGCGCCAATCGCCAGGTGGTCGAGAGCATCGGCTACGCGCGGCGCATCCAGGATTCGGTGCTGCCGGACCGCAACGCCCTGGCGGGCGCGGGTGTCGAGGTCGCGGTGCTTTGGGAGCCGCTCCACGTCGTCGGCGGCGACTATTTCTGGCTGGAGGAGATCGACGGCCTCTGCGTGATCGCGGTGGCTGACTGCACCGGCCACGGCGTGCCCGGCGCGTTCCTGACCCTGATCGTCGCGACCGCCCTCGACCGGCTGCTGCACGAGCGCGGCCTGCGCGCGCCGGCGGCGATCCTGGCCGGGCTCGACACGATGGTCCGCACGCAGCTCCGCCAGGACGGCCGCGGCGCCGAATCGGATGACGGGCTCGATTGCGGCCTGTGCGTCTGGGACCGCGCGGCCGGGACGCTGCACTTCGCCGGCGCCGGCCTGTCGCTCACGGTGGTCCGGGACGGCGTGGCCGAGCGCGTCCGCGGCGGCCGCCGGGGGCTCGGCTACCCGCGCCCCGCCCGTGACGGGCAGCCGGAGGACGTCGTCGCGGACATCGCCGTTCCGGTGGCGGGCGCCACCTTCTACCTGATGACGGACGGCATCACCGACCAGATGGGCCGCGCGGCGCCCGACCGGGCGCCGCGGCTCCTCGGCCGGCGCGGCGTGGTCGACAGCCTCCTGCGCCACGCCGACCTGCCCCTCGCCGCCCAGACCGTGGCCCTCGAGGCCGATCTCGACGCCTATCGCGGGACCGAGGCCCGGCGGGATGACATGACCCTGGTGGCGTTCCGGCTTCCTCCGGCGACGGCCGCCGGCTGAGACCGGCCGTCCCCCTCGGAGCCATCGATGCCAGGTGCGCATCGATCGATCCAACAATGACGTTGGACAGGCCGTCCGGCCTGCGGCACTCCTGGGCCCGGCCCCGGGAGAGCCGTCGCGGTCGCCGCCGAGAGGCACCGCCAAGAACCGCCTCCGGGGCTTCCAGCGCGCCCGCGCGGACAAGACCTGGAGGAAGCCATGGCTGAGGACGCCGTCACCGGGATCCGCCTGCGGTCCGTCGCCCTGCCGCTGAGGACCCCGATCAGCGACGCCAAGGTGCTCACCGGCCGCCAGAAGCCGATGACCGAGATCGCGATCCTGTTCTGCGAGGTCGAGAGCCGGGAGGGCCATCGCGGCCTCGGGATCAGCTATTCCAAGCGCGCCGGCGGGCCGGGCCAGTTCGCCCATGCCCGCGAGATCGCTCCGGCGCTGCTCGGGGCGGATCCGAGCGACATCGCCAAGGCCTGGGACACGCTCGCCTGGGCCGGCGCCTCTGCCGGCCGCAGCGGCCTCGCCGTCCAGGCGATCGGCGCCTTCGACGTGGCCCTGTGGGATCTCAAGGCGCGGCGGGCCGGCCTGTCGCTCGCCAAGCTCCTCGGGGCGCAGCGCGACTCGGTGCGCTGCTACAACACCTCGGGCGGCTTCCTGCACACGCCGCTGGAGGAGTTGCTCGTCAACACCGACCGCGCCCGGGCGAAGGGCATTGGCGGCATCAAGCTGAAGGTCGGCCAGCCGGACTGGGCCGAGGATATCCGCCGGGTCTCGCGGGTGCGCGAGCATCTGGGCGACGCCTTCCCGCTCATGGTCGACGCCAACCAGCAATGGGACCGGCCGACCGCGATGCGGATGGGCCGGACCTTCGAGCGCTTCAACCTGATCTGGATCGAGGAGCCCCTCGACTGCCTGGACGCCGCCGGGCACGCGGCCCTGGCCGCCGCCCTCGACACGCCGGTCGCCACCGGCGAGATGCTGACGAGCGTCGCCGAGCACTGGGACTTCATCCGCCAGGGCGGCGCCGACTTCCTGATGCCCGACGCGCCGCGGGTCGGCGGCATCACGCCCTTCCTCAAGGTGGCGGCGCTCGCTGAGTTCGCCGGGCTGACGATCGCGCCGCACTTCTCGATGGAGCTCCACATCCACCTCGCCGCCGCGCTGCAGCGGGAGCCCTGGGTCGAGCATTTCGAGTGGCTGGAGCCGCTGTTCAACGAGCGGCTGGAGTTGGAGGACGGCCGCATGCGCGTGCCGACCCGGCCGGGCCTCGGCCTCTCCCTGAGCGAGCAGGCGCTGGCCTGGACGCGCGAGAGCGCCGGGTTCGGCAGCCTCGGCTGAGCGCGCGGGGAGGGAACGCTCCGAGGCCGCCCGACCGGGATCGTCCGACCCTTCCCCATCCCGCGGTGCGGTCGCCCGGCGGCCGCCTCGAAGAAGCTCTCCGCCGGGGCCGCGACGCGTCACCTCAGGACGAGGGTCGGACCTCGGCGTGCCGCGCTCCCCCCGAGCGGGCGCAGCGAAGGCCCGTTCCGTCCCGGCCACGCCGTCGGGCGGGCCGCCGGAGCCGTGGACCGGAGCCGCCTGTACCAGTGTCCGCCGCCCGGAATCGGCTGCCGGTACGCGCGCGACGATATCCTGGCCTGGAAAATGACATAGGCCCCTTTTTCAGGCCGGTCAGCGAAGTAAAACCGTGACCTTTTCGCGGGGTGGCGTCCGCGATCGATTGCCGATACGCTGCGTTTCTGTCGTCGCGATCCTCTCATTTGAAAATTTATAAAGAACAGATCTGGAGTGACCGGTCCATGTCGTGTGTCGAAGGAGAAGGTCATCGCCGCGTGCCGGGCGGCACGCGCGCGGGGTCCGGCGCGACGCGGCCGGTCGCGCGTTCCGAGGCGGCGGGCAAGATCGTCAACCGCCACGGCGATCACGCCTGTCGCCTGCGGCTGACCGCCGGCGCCGCGCCGACGCTGACCCGATGAGCCCCCCCGGCCATCTGTCGCGCCGCGCGCTCCTGGCCGCCGCGGCGGCCGGGGCGCTCGCCCCGCGCGCCGCCGCCGCGCAGGCGGCCACCCGCATCGCCGCCCTGGGCGGGGCCGTCACCGAGATCCTCTACCGCCTCGGCGCCGGCGGCCGGATCGTCGCGGTCGACACGACCAGCCTCTACCCGCCCGAAGCGCTGCGCGAGAAGCCGAGTGTCGGCTACCTGCGGGCGCTCTCGGCCGAGGGCCTTCTGGCGCAGCAGCCCGACCTGATCATCGCCGCCGAGGGGGCCGGGCCGCCGGCCGTCCTGGCGCAGCTGCGCGAGGCCGGGCTGCGCGTCGAGACGGTGACAGAGCCGCCGAATCCCGAGGGCGTGCTGGACAAGATCGAGACGGTCGGGCGCCTCGCCGGCCTGGAGCGCGAGGCCGAGGCGCTCGAGACCGAGGTCCGCGCGCGCTTCGCCGACCTCGCGACCCGGCGCGCCCGGATCGCCCGGGCGGCCCGGGCCCTCGTCGTCCTGTCGGTCCAGGGCGGCCGGACCGTCGTCGGCGGCACCGGCTCCTCGGCGGACGGCATCCTGGCCCTGGCGGGCATCGTCAACGCGGCCGCGGGCCTGGAGGGCTTCAAGCCGATGACCGACGAGGCCATCGTGGCCGCCGCCCCCGACGCGGTGGTGATGATGCAGAACGGTCCCGAGCCGCCGAAGTCCGAGAGCATCTTCGCCCCCGGCACGGCCCTCGGCCAGACGCCGGCGGCGGCGCGGGGGCGGCTGGTGGCCATGGACGGCCTCTACCTCCTCGGTTTCGGGCCGCGCACGCCCGAGGCCGCCACCGACCTGATGCGGGCGCTCTACCCGGACCTGCCGCGTGACTGAGCCGCGCGGCGGCGGGCGGGGCGCGTGAGCCGCCGCGCGGCGCCCTGGGTGCTGGGTGTCCTGGCGGCCCTGGTGCTCGCCGCCGCCCTGCTCTCGGTGAGCCTCGGGGCGATCCCCATCCCGCCGGACCGGGTCTTCGCGGTCCTGATCGGGGAGGGGAGCGATCCGGCCCGCGCCCGCGACGGGCTTGTGATCCTCTCGATCCGCCTGCCCCGCACTCTGCTGGGGCTGCTGGTCGGGGCCGGGCTGGCGGTCTCGGGGGCGCTGATGCAGGGGCTGTTCCGCAACCCCCTGGCCGATCCGGCGCTGGTCGGGGTCTCGTCGGGGGCGGGGCTCGCGGCCGCGGTGATCATCGTCCTGGGCGACCGGATCCTCGCCGGGCTGGGGCTTCCCGGGCCGCTGCCCTACGCCGCGCTGCCGGCCGGAGCCTTCCTCGGCGGCCTGTGCGCGACCCTCATCCTCTACGCCCTCGCCACCCGGTCCGGGCGCACCGCGGTGGCGACGATGCTGCTCGCGGGGATCGCGCTGGGGGCGCTGAGCGGCGCGCTGACCGGCCTGCTGACCTTCGTCAGCGACGACCGGCAACTGCGCGATCTCGCCTTCTGGTCCCTGGGCAGCCTCGGCGGCGCCACCTGGTCCAAGGTCGCGGCCTCGGCGCCGCTGATCCTGCCGGTGCTGGCCGCGGTCCCGCTCCTCGGCCGCGGCCTGAACGCCCTCGTCCTCGGCGAGGCCGAGGCGTTCCATCTCGGCGTCCCGGTGGAGCGGCTGAAGCGCGCCTGCATCGTGCTGGTGGCGGTCGCGGTCGGCGCCAGCGTGGCGGCGGCGGGGGTGATCGGCTTCGTCGGCCTCGTGGTGCCGCACGCCCTGCGGCTGCTGATCGGCCCGGGGCACCGGCTGCTGCTGCCGGCCTCGGCGCTCCTCGGCGGCGCCTTCCTGGTCCTCGCCGACGTGGTGGCGCGCCGCGTCGCCGCGCCCGCCGAGCTGCCGATCGGGATCGTCACCGCGCTGGTCGGCGCGCCGGTCTTCCTGTGGCTGCTTCTCGGCCGGGTGCGACCGGACGATATCTGACGATGTCTGACAATGTCTGATCCGGCCCTGCTCACGGCGCGCGACCTGACCGTCACGGTGGCGGGGCGCGACCTCGTGCGCGACGTCTCCCTGGCGGTGGCGGGCGGCACCCTGCAGGTGATCGTCGGCCCCAACGGGGCCGGCAAGTCGACCCTCGTCCGCCTGCTCAGCGGCGCCCTGCGCCCGACCCGGGGCAGTGTCGCCTATGACGGTGCGCCCGTGGCGACGATCCCGCCCTGGCGCCTCGCCGCGACGCGGGCGGTGCTGCCGCAGGCGGCGCGCCTCGCCTTCCCGTTCGCGGCGGCCGAGGTCGCCCGGATCGGCCTCGACGGCATCGGCCGGGGCCTCGGGGCCCGCGACCGGGCGGCGATCCTGGCTCGGGCCCTCGCGCGGGCCGACGTGGCGCATCTCGCCGACCGGGCCTACCCGACCCTCTCGGGCGGGGAGCAGGCGCGGGTGCAGTTCGCCCGCGCGCTCTGCCAGCTGGAGGCCGGCCGCACGGTGGCGGACCGGCAGGTGCTGTTCCTGGACGAGCCGACCGCGAGCCTCGACCTCCGGCACCAGGGCGCGCTGCTCGACGCCGCCGCCGGGCTGGCGGCGACCGGCGTCGCCGTGGTGGCGATCCTCCACGACCTCAACCTCGCGGCCGCCTACGCCGACCGGCTGCTGGTGCTGGACGGGGGCCGGCTGGTCGCCGGCGGGCGGCCGGCCGAGGTCCTGACCGACGACCTCATCGCCGAGGTCTTCGGCGTCCGCTGGCCGGTCGGGCGGGTGCCGCCGGGCGGCCAGCCCTTCCTGCTACCGCACCGGGGCGCGCCCGGTCGGCGCGGCTAGCGATAGCGCGACGGGTGGTATTCCCGGTAGCTCAGGCCGATCACGGCCGCGAGCAGGCCGGCTCCCCGGCACAGCGTGTAGCCGCCGCCGATCAGGGTCGCCGGTCTGAGAGACAGGCCGGCGATCCCGAGCCGCAGAAGGCCGCCGCCGAGGCGCACGAAGCCGCGGCCCGCGTTGGCGAGCCGGCCGCCCACGGTTTCCGGGCGGAGCCGGCCGAGATAGGCCTCGACGCTGCCGCTGCGGTACCAGCGCGCCAGCAGCCAGCGCACCCGCATCCGGTGCGTCGGGATGCTGTCGTAGACCACGGCCGTCTCGGCCCAGGCGATCCGGTGCCCGGCGAGCATCAGGGCCCGGAAGAAGAACGTGTCCTCGCCGCCCATCGTGTTGAAGCGCATGTCGAAGGACAGGCCCAGCGCCCGGATCACCCGCAGGTCCAGGAGCGCGTTGGCGGTGTAGCCGTCCTCCACGTAGCCGTCGCGGACCGGCAGGCGCTTGGCGAAGAAGCCCCCGGCGGCCGCCCAGGCGGGCGGAACCCGGTCGAAGAACGGCACGACCGGCCCGACGCAGGCCGCGACGCCCGCGGCGAGGGCGGTCTCGAGCAGGTTGTGGAGCCAGTCGCGGTCGGGAAACTCGTCGTCGTCGATCAGAGCGACCCAGTCCGCGCCGGCCGCGGAGGCCTCCGCGAGGCTGCGATTGCGGACCGCGGCGAGGCCGCGGGTCTCCTCCCGGGCGTAGGTGACGGGGAAGCGGCCGGTCGCCCGGTAGGCCTCCACCACCGGGACGGCGGCGCGGCTGCGTCCGTTGTCGATGATCAGGATGCGCAGGGCGGTCTCGGCGAGGCTGCCGAGCCGCTGCTGGTCCAGGGCCTTGAGCAGGCGCGCCAGCCCCACGGGCCGCTCGCAGGTGCAGATGCAGATGCACAGGCGCATCGTCTTACCTCTGTCCGATCGGGTGGGCGTGCGGCCGCGGCCGCAGGCGCTTGCCCGCCGCCGCCAGCAGCGTCGCGGCCAGGAACCGCCAGATCCGGGGATGCCGGAGCGCCAGGGTCGCGCCCGCGCGCCAGCGGCCGGCCTGGGCCGCCTCGATGACCTGGGCGATCAGCCGCGTCACCGCGAGGCCGTCGCGGTAGGCGCGGCTGCCGTGGCGGATCTCGGCGGAGCGCGACCGCGCCTCGGCGAGGCGGCCGTGCTCGGCCCGGGCCGCGAAGGCCGCGTCGAGGCGCGCGATGTCGGCCTGGCGCAGCCGGTGCGACAGGGAGGTGGGCCCGCGCCGGTAGCCGTAGCCCGCGTAGGTGGTGACCACGAACCGCGCCCCCGCCGCGAGAGCTTCCAGGCACAGCAGGAAATCTTCCCCGATCCGGACGCCCTCGTCGTACCGGATGCCGTGCCGGCGCAGGATCTCGGCGCGCATCATGGGCTTGAGGTAGCCGAGCTTGGTCACCCGGCTGAGCAGCTGGTTGCTGGCGATGTACTTGGCGAGGTCGATCTCGAACAGGTACGGCTCCCGGCCCCCCTCCAGCATCCCCGGACCCTGCGGGTCGAACATGTCGGTGAACGGGATCGGGTTGTCGGCGACGATGTCGGCATCCGCCGCGAGCGCGAGATCGAGCAGGGTCCGGGTGCGGTCGGGCAGGATCAGGTCGTCGGCGTCGAGGATCGCGATCCACCGGCCCCGGGCGGCGTTCAGCGCCGCGTTCCGGGCGCTCGACGGGCCCCGGGGCGTGCCCGGTCCGGCATCGGCGAGAGGAATGACGCGGACCCGCGGATCGGCTTCCGCCAGGCGCGCCAGCACGGAGGCGGTCCCGTCCCGCGAGCCGTCATCGACCGCCACCACCTCCACGGCGACGCCGGTCTGGGCGAGGGCGGAGCGGATGGCCGTCTCGATCCAGGGCGCCGCATCGTGCGCGGCCATGATGAACGAGACATCCACGAAGGTGCCCCGAGCATCGGACAAGAGTTGATCCGCCATCGCGCTTCCTGGGCCGCCGGGCGCGGCCTCCGAGACCGCCCCCGACTTTGGCCGGAAGCGATCGGCGCGCACGACGCTCAAAGGGCGTAGGGCGGCCGCCATCCCCTCCCATTGCGGGGGATGGCCCCGACGGCCGGAACAGGTCAGTGCGTGTCGGGGGCTGTGTCGCCCGCGGGGCGGGAATTCCGGACGCTGAGGCCCTTCGCCAGAATCGTCCGGACGTGGGCGCGCAATTTTTGTTTTCTCTCCGCCGAGGCAGGAGAATCTTTTTTGAGGCTCGAATCGCCGGAGGCTGCCATGTCGAACGCCCCTGAGGCCCGTCACCGCGCGCCGCCATCGCCGAAGCGGCCGCAAGGGTGATCGGCGATACCTATAATGGATTATTTGGCCGGAATCTCGACATTATTGCAACGCAACCAACGAAAACAGTTTTGATGTTTGTTAAGGTTTATGTCTCCTACTGAGCATTGTCGGACGTGGGCGAACTACGTAGGTAGTATCCGAGGGCCCTCCCGAGGGCGGAAATCAGGGAGGAGATGAGTGCCCAGTCGCTTCTATTTCGACATCGAGAACGGCGAGGAGACGATCCGCGACGCGCAGGGCGTGGAAGCCGCGGACGTGGCCGAGGCGCTCGCGGAGGCCCGCAGCGTGATCGACGAAATGGCGGGTGAACTGGAGGTCGCGGGACCGGCCGGCGCGTGGACGCTCGTCGTGCGCGACGCCACCGGCGCGGAGGTCGGCCGGGTGCCGATCAAGGGCTGAGCCGGGGACGCGCGAGCGGATTACGGGCCGACCAGCGCGGAGGCGCCGACCCGCCGGCGCGGGGCCCGCAGCAGCCGGCGTGCGGGCCGCTCCAGGAGCCGCCACGACAGTTCGGCCAGCAGCAGCGTCAGCATCAGGTCGAGCGCCATGGAGACCGAGCGCGGTCCGGCGACGTCGAGGCCGACGAGGGCCAGCACCCGCTCCGCGTGGAGCGGCACGTGGAACAGGTAGGCGGCGTAGCTGATCACGCCGATCCGGCGCAGCCACGGGATCTCCAGGAGGGCGACCGCGCGGCCCTCCCGCGCCTCGACCACCTGCAGTAGCAGCAGCGCCGCCAGGACGCCGCTGAGGCGGCCGAGAACGAGCCACCAGCCGGTCGGCGCGATCAGGAGCGGCAGGGCCACGAACAGGGCCAGCACGCCGGCCAGGGCGGCGTCGTGGGCGAGCCAGGCCGGGAGCGGCCGGGTGCGCAGGCCGGCGAGGCCGCCCAGCGCGATCAGTCCGACATTGGCCAGGGTGTCGACGTCGAAGCACCGCGGCGCGGCGCCCGCCCGCCACAGGGCACCGTGCGCCAGGACGCTGATCCCGACCAGGAGCCAGCACAGCGTGCCGAGGTGGCGCCGCGGCAGGAACAGGGCCGCCGGCGCGAACAGCAGGTAGAATTGCTGCTCGACCGCGAGGCTCCAGAGATGGCCGAGCTCGGTGCCCCAGCCGTTCAGCTCGATGTAGATGTTGGTGACGTAGAACCACGTCGCGAGCTTGAACGCGTCGTTGCCGAGACTGGCCGGGTCGCCGGGCCGGACCGTGTAGAGCACGAACAGGAAGACGTAGTAGACCGGCACGATCCGGGCGACGCGATTCCGGTAGAACAGCCCGAGGCTGCCGAGCGGGGTCGACGCGCCCACCTCCACGGCCGTGCGGGCCGCGGCGAGGATCCGGACGATCAGGAAGCCGCTCAGGACGAAGAACAGCCACACGCCGGCCGTGCCGAGGGCCTCGGTCCTCGGGCTCGGCGCCTTGTGGCTGACGAAGACCATCAGGAACGCCAGGGCCCGCAGGCCGTCGAACCCGTTGATGCGGCGCTCTGAAGGGGCCACGGCGCGTCCTGTCCGGTGATCGACCGCGCCGCGCCGGGGCAGAACGCGCCCGCGCGGCCGGGTCCGGCCGGGAGGGCCGGGCAGCCCGGTTTAGACCGGCCCCCGCGCGGGGGCCCTTACCTCGATCGGCGGACGGGACCTCCCCGAAAGCGGTCCCGCCGCCCGGCTGGGCCGTCAGCGGCGGCGGATGAGCAGGACGACGAGGCCGACGGCGACGGCCGCCCCGGCCTGGGCGGCCAGCAGCGCGAGCAGGAACCCCTTCGGTAGAACAACCGCGAAACCGATCGCTCCTCCAATCAGTGCAGCGAACACCAGCACGACCAGCAACGCCTTACCTCCATTGATGGATCGGCGGCCGTCTTGTTGCCGAACCGGTCGTGGGCCCAGTGTTGTCGCAAGGGTTCCGCCTGCGATCGACGCCCCTTCGGACCGGCCGAGCGCCGCCGAAGCCGGCTGCGGCGAGGCTGGCCGAACCGGCCGGCTGCGCACGTCGCTCCGCAAGTTCCGATCCCGTCTCACCCCGAGTCAAGGAGCCGACATGTTGCGCCCGGCTGGGACCCCGACGCCGATCGAGTCGTCGACGCCGCAGGATATGGTCGAGACGCTGAACGAGGCGTTGGTCAAGACATTGCCGGCCCCGCGGCAGGCCGGCCCCGGCCTCCGGGCGAGCTGGGCGATGAAGCGCGTCCTCGACGCGACGATCGCACTGACGGCGCTCTTCCTGCTTCTGCCCCTGCTGCTGTTCATCGCCCTGCTGATCTGGGGCAGCGACGGCCGGTCGCCGATCTTCCGACACAAGCGCCTCGGCCGGCACGGACGCCCCTTCGGATGCCTGAAGTTCCGGTCCATGGTCGCGGACGGCGACGCGGTGCTGGCGCGGCATTTCGCCGAGAATCCCGAGGCCCGGGCGGAGTGGGAGGCGTCCTTCAAGCTCACCCACGATCCCCGCGTCACGGCGCTGGGCCATGTCCTGCGCAAGACGTCCCTCGACGAGCTGCCGCAGCTCTGGAACGTGCTGCGCGGCGAGATGAGCCTCGTGGGGCCGCGGCCGATCGTCCAGGCGGAAGTCGTGCGCTACGGCGCCGACTTCACCGCCTGCTTCTCCGTCCCGCCGGGCCTGACCGGCCTCTGGCAGGTCTCCGGGCGCAGCGACACGGGCTACGCCGAGCGCGTCGCCCTCGATTGCGCCTATGCCAGCCAGTGGAGCCTTCGCCGCGACCTCGCCATCCTGCTCAAGACGGTTCCGGCCGTGCTGAGCCAGCGCGGCAGCCGCTAGGGCCATGACCGGTCGGCCGCGCCGCGCCCGCCGCGCCCGCCGCGGAGCGCGCCGATGAAGGGCATGATGCTCAACGCCCTGCTGGGCGTGATGCTGGGCCGCTTCGGCTCGGTCTGGCGGCTGCTGGTCTTCGTCCCGATCGTCGCGGCCGAGGTCGGCTACGGCCTCCTCGTCTACAACCTGAGCGCCGGCGCGTGCCTGCGGCGCGGGACGGCGCTGCTGGTCTGCGGGCAACTGGCCTTCCTGCTCGGCGCCCTGCTGCGGCCCATCGCCAACGAGCGGTGAGCCGTCCGGGCCCGGTGCGGCCCGGCGCGGCGAAGCGGACACGTCAGGCCGGATCCTCCTCGGCGGCCGGCGCCTGAAGGCAGAGCCGCCAGAACTCCACGAAGCCGGCGGCGTACGCGGCGATGACGAGGCTCGACCAATGCATCGCGTGGCTCCGGGCGCGTTCGAGGGCCCAGCCTGCCGCGGAGACGTTAAGATTTAGCCCGGCCCGGTGTCGGGTCCGGTGTCCGGAGCCCGGTGCGGTGTCGTATGTGGTCCGATGCCCGGGGCGGTCGCCGGTGCGGCGTCCGCCCGCCGGTGCGGCTAGCGGCAGACGATCGATTCCTTGAAGCCGCACGGATCGCCCATCCGGGTGAACGCGACCCGCTCGAACAGCGCGGTGACCGGCTGTCCCGAATACTCCGTCGGTCCGAGCCACGACGCGAAGTCCGGGCCCTGTCCCGACCAGACGCTGAGCATGATCTTGCTCGGATGGGAGGGAAGCGGCCGGTCGGGCGTGCCGACGACCTCGCGCAGCAGGCGTCCGTTGACGTACCAGCGCAGGCGGTCGGGCAGCCACTCGAAGGCGTAGTCCGCGGTGGTGGTCGCGGCGTCGAAGCCGAGGGCATCGAGGCTGACGTGCTCGCCGACGCCGCCGACGAAGTAGTTGAGCTGGACCTTGCTCGTGTCCTTGCCGAGCCACTCGAAGTCGATCTCGTCGTTCGTCCGCCGGTCGCCGTTCTCGGGGCCGTTATAGGTGAAGAATGCCGAGACCATGCCGGACCCGGTGCCGGCCCGCATCCGGACCTCGTAGGTGCCGTAGCCGTAGCGCTCGCGGGTCTGGATCTCGGCGCAGCTGAAGGGGCGCTCCTTGTAGGTGATGTCCGTCAGGGACAGCGAGAGTTCGCCGGGCGTCGCGATCCGGGCGCGGTGCTTCGACCACGTGCAGCCCTGCCAGTCGCCGTTGACCCAGCCGTCCGAGACGTACCAGCGGCGTTCGTTCAGGGTGCTGAACAGCTCCACGAAGGATGCGCCGCCCTGGGCAACCTGGGCCGCGGCGGGAGAGGCGGGAGAGGCGGCCTGGGCCGCGGCCGGCGGCGCGGCGGTCTCGCCCGCGCTCGCGGGATAGGCCTGCAGGAGAAGCGTCGCCGCCACGCAGAGGCGGCGGCCCGGGCCGGACCAGATCGTCATGCGCACGTCCTCAAACCAGTCGCCGCAGGATCGCGGCGGCGCGCATCGTAGCGGCGGGGGCGGCTCCGGCCGGGGATCATTCGGACGATCCGGCCCGGGGCCGGCCCACTCCTTTCGGACGATCTCGCGCGCCGCGCCGGGGTCGCCCTACCGTGCCGGCGGACCGGCCGCGGCGCGGACCGGCCGGAGAGTCGCGGAGTCGTCCGGTGCGCAGCTTAGAGGCCTCGTCCCCCGTCCCGGAGGTCTGCGTCATCATCGCGGCCCGGGACGCCGCGGACACGATCGCGACCGCCGTCGCCTCGGCGCTCCGGCAGCCGGAGGTCGCCGAGGTCATCGTGGTGGACGACGCCTCCGCGGACCCGACCGGCGCGGCCGCCGCGGCGGTCGACGACGGTACGGGCCGCCTGCGGGTTATCCGGCTCACCGAGAATGTCGGGCCGGCCGAGGCCCGGAACCGCGCCATCGCGGCCGCCCGCGCCCCGCTGCTCTGCATCCTCGACGCCGACGACTACTTCCTCGAGGGCCGGCTCGGCCGGCTCCTCTCCGCGCCCCGGACCTGGGATCTGATCGCCGACGACATCGTCATGGTCCGCGGCCGCGAGGCGGCCTCCGCCGCCGGCCTCGTCACCGGACCGGGGCGGCCGCAGCGGCTCACCCTCGCGGCCTTCGTGACCGGCAACATCCCCCGTCCCGGCGCGAGCCGGCGCGAGCTCGGCTTCCTGAAGCCGATCATGCGGCGGGGTTTCCTGGACCGGCAGGGGCTGCGCTACGACGCGCGCCTGCGGCTCGGGGAGGATTACGCCCTCTACGTCGAGGCGCTGGCGGCCGGGGCGGTGTTCGCCGTGACCGCGCCCTGCGGCTACGTCGCGGTCGAGCGGTCGAACTCGCTGAGCGCGCAGCACCGGACGGACGACCTCGGGGCGATGCTGGCCTTCGACGACGCCATGCTGGGCCGGCCGGGTCTCGCCCCGGAGGCGCGGGCGGCCCTCCGGGCCCACCGCGCCGCCACGGCGCGGCGCTGGCAGCACCGGCGCGTACTCGACCGGCGGCGCGCCCAGGGCTACGCGGCGGCCCTGCGGGAGCTGCTCGGCACGCCCCTGGCGTGGCGCCACATCCTGTCGGTGACCCTGGCGGACAAGCTCGCGCGCCTCGTGCCCGCGTCCGTGCCGGAGCGGGAGACCGGTCCGCGCCTGCTCCTCGGACCGGAGCGCCGCCTCGAGCCGGCGCGCTGAGCCGGCGCTGGGCCGGGCCGACAGCGGCGCGTCAGCGGTCGCGCTCCTCCCTGCGCGCCCGCACGGCCGCCACGTCGGACCGGACCTCGTCCAGCGCGCTGCGGACCCGCTCCAGGGCCGTCGAGACCGTCGCGTCCAGGTCCGGATCGACGGCGTCCGGCGCCGTGCCGTGACGGAAGCTGTCCAGCAGGTAGGGCATCATCTTGCCGTGGAGCGCCGTGTAGGCACCGGGACTGGACAACTCGTAGACGACCGCGAGAGCGTGATAGGCTCGGACGAGAACCTCGAGCGCGACATCCGCGCTGCGCGCCCCCCGATCGCAATCATCGCTGCCCATCATCGTGCTTGATAATTTATTGCTGCCCCGTCCGCCGGGTAACATGCCCACCTAAGACTGTCGACGTCGGGAGCCATTGCAATCTTCGATCCCCTATGGCGCGGGGCCGTTTATCCGCGCGCCATGGCTCGACTGCAACAGTCACTGAATAGCGGGGGCCAGTTCAAGGTCTCGTCTAGCCGCGCAGGTGCCGCGTCGGCCGGATCATTGTGGCGATCTTGGTCTCGACCTCGACCAAAACGCTGTTCACAAGGTGAAGGGCGCCGTCAACTGTGCCGGTTGTCAGGCTCTCGTCGCGGCTCGTCTCTTGGATGATGCGGAAATTGTCCTCGACGAACGCGCGGATCTTCTGCTGAACGTCGACGAACTCTCCCGGATGGGCCGTCTCGTAGAGGAGCGCCAGGGCCAGGTAGGCGCGCCCCACCATGTCCAGCGCCAGGGTCGTGCTGACCTTAGAATGTCCGGCGTCCGGGGGCGACACGACGACTGAATTTCCTGTCGGATGTTAGTTTTTTACACTATCACGGACTTTATTCGGCGCCAACCGCGCCGATGATCGGTGGTGTGGATTCTGCATTGATTCCCGTCGACCGGGGGGCCGGTCCCCGGCGGGGCGGTCGGTGCCCGGTCGGAGCGCCGACACGACGTGCGCGGGCGCCGCGCCCGCCAGCAATCCTCGCCACAGTGATCAACGGACCGCCGGCAGGCCGGTCCGGGTGAGCCCGGCTCGGGTGGTGAGACGCGTCCCGTCGCGTGCGGCGCGGGCTCCGTGACCGTCCCGGGCCGATCGCGCGCGGCGTTAACGGCCGGCGGTGGCCCGGCGCTCGGCGCGGTCTTGGCCCGGCGCCAGATCCTGCGCGATCCGCAGCTTGAGCGCGAGGATCCGGTTGTGTCGCGCCATCGCGAGGAGCGACTCGGCGGTCCCGACATCGCCGCGCATCCGCAGCGCGTGGGCGGCCAGCGCCATCTGGGCAGCCATCGCGTCCGCCTGGCGGGCGGCGTGCGGGACGTTCTGGGAGAGGGGCATTCCGGATGGCCACGGTTCGAGGGCTCAGCCGATCCTCCGGACGATCCGTTAACGATATCTTAATGGCCGCACCCCCGCGCCGTCCGAGCGGCGCGGGCCGTCACTTCCGGATGGGCAGGCGGCCGACCAGCCAGCCCTCCTCGTTGCGCACGAGGAGGGTCCAGGGCGGCTCCCGGCCGTTTCCCGTAATCTCGTCGGCCATCTCGGCGATCACGCTACGCGCCTCGATCAGGGCTTCCTCGAGGCCAGCGGCCTCGACCCCCACGTGGTCGTGGATCGTCTCCTCGGCATTTGCGATCTCGAAGTAGAAACGCGCCGCCAACAGGGTTCTCCTCCGCCGGAACTCTTCGGGGAGTTCAGTTCTATAGACCGGTGTTAGCATCTTAGCCGTTCGCGCTCCCGGACAAAGCGGTCGGGAAAAAGCAGCCTGTCTTTGACAATTCGGGTGATGCGCCGGGAAAATGTTCGCGCGATCGTCGACCGGCGCCGCCGGATCAGCCGAATGGCGTAGCCGCCCGGCCGCCGCCATGGCCGGATGGCGATGTAAGGCGCGGTTCGGGGCGGCCCGGCTGCCGGTTCGGGACGGGCCGCGGCGGGGTCGGGCCGGTCGGGCCGAATCGTCGCCGCTACGCCCGATCGGCAGAGCCGCGTACGCCTAAGATATGATGTTGGTGGCCCTGTCGGGCCGCCGTAGACCCGAGCGTCGGTGCGATCGCGGCGAGGATTCCATGAACATCACGATGGTCGGGTCGGGCTATGTCGGTCTGGTCTCTGGCGCGTGCTTTG
The DNA here is from genome assembly GCF_053345625.1 of Methylobacterium sp. D53M. NCBI lineage: Bacteria > Pseudomonadati > Pseudomonadota > Alphaproteobacteria > Hyphomicrobiales > Methylobacteriaceae > Methylobacterium > Methylobacterium sp. D53M. The sequence goes on along the minus strand of NZ_JBKFAL010000009.1, from coordinate 539 downwards.
CGGATTTCGGCCACACGGTCGTGTGCGTCGACAGCAATCGCGGCCGGATCGACGCGCTGAATGCCGGCCGGATGCCGATCTACGAGCCGGGCCTCGAGGCCCTTGTCGCCGAGAACGTCCGCCAGGACCGCCTGTCCTTCATCACTGACCTGGAGACGGCGGTCGGTCAGGCGGACGCGGTCTTCATCGCGGTGGGCACGCCCTCCCGCCGCGGCGACGGCTTCGCCGACCTGAGCTACGTCTACGCGGCCGCCCGCAGCATCGCGCGCGCGCTGCGCGGCTTCACGGTGGTGGTGACCAAGTCGACCGTTCCGGTGGGCACGGGCGACGAGGTCGAGCGCATCATCCGCGAGACCAACCCCGAGGCGCAGTTCGCGGTCGTCTCGAACCCCGAGTTCCTGCGCGAGGGCGCGGCCATCGCCGATTTCAAGCGCCCCGACCGCATCGTCGTCGGCACCGACGAGCCGCGGGCCGTGGCGGTCATGGAGCAGATCTACCGCCCGCTCTACCTCAACGCGGCGCCGATCGTCGCGATGAGC
>NZ_JBKFAL010000079.1:0-1191 GCF_053345625.1 Methylobacterium sp. D53M | reverse complement strand
ATGGGCAAGGAAAAGTTCTCCCGCACCAAGCCGCACTGCAACATTGGCACGATCGGCCACGTCGATCACGGCAAGACGTCTCTGACGGCGGCGATCACGAAGGTCCTGGCCGAGACGGGCGGGGCGACGTTCACGGCCTACGACCAGATCGACAAGGCGCCTGAGGAGAAGGCGCGCGGGATCACGATCTCGACGGCGCACGTGGAGTACGAGACGCAGAACCGTCACTACGCGCACGTGGACTGCCCCGGCCACGCCGACTACGTGAAGAACATGATCACGGGCGCGGCGCAGATGGACGGCGCGATCCTGGTGGTGTCGGCGGCCGACGGCCCGATGCCGCAGACCCGCGAGCACATCCTGCTGGCCCGCCAGGTCGGCGTCCCGGCGCTGGTGGTGTTCCTCAACAAGGTCGACATGGTCGACGACGAGGAACTCCTGGAGCTGGTCGAGCTGGAGGTGCGCGAGCTGCTGTCGAAGTACGACTTCCCGGGCGACGACATCCCGATCACCAAGGGCTCGGCGCTGATGGCGCTTGAGGACAAGGAGCCGAAGATCGGCAAGGAGGCGGTCCTGGCGCTGATGGCGACCGTGGACAGCTACATCCCGCAGCCGGAGCGTCCGATCGACATGCCGTTCCTGATGCCGATCGAGGACGTGTTCTCGATCTCGGGCCGCGGCACGGTGGTGACGGGTCGCGTCGAGCGCGGCATCGTGAAGGTGGGCGAGGAAGTCGAGATCGTCGGCATCCGGGCGACCACCAAGACGACGGTGACGGGCGTGGAGATGTTCCGCAAGCTGCTCGACCAGGGGCAGGCGGGCGACAACGTCGGCGTGCTGCTGCGCGGCACGAAGCGCGAGGACGTGGAGCGCGGCCAGGTCGTGTGCAAGCCGGGTTCGGTGAAGCCGCACTCGAAGTTCAAGGCCGAGGCGTACATCCTGACCAAGGAGGAGGGCGGCCGCCACACGCCGTTCTTCACCAACTACCGGCCGCAGTTCTACTTCCGGACCACGGACGTGACCGGGATCTGCACGCTGCCGGAGGGCACCGAGATGGTGATGCCGGGCGACAACGTGACCATGGACGTGGCGCTGATCGTGCCGGTGGCCATGGAGGAGAAGCTGCGCTTCGCCATCCGCGAGGGCGGCCGCACCGTCGGCGCCGGCGTCGTCGCCGCCATCAACGACTGA
>NZ_JBKFAL010000078.1:0-1224 GCF_053345625.1 Methylobacterium sp. D53M | reverse complement strand
CGCCCTCGCCGGACGCGGCCTGTTCCACCTCGTCGAGAACGAGCGCAACCTCGGCTTCGTCCGCTCGGTCAACCGCGCCCTCGGCCTGCGCCAGGGCCGCGCCGTCGTCCTGCTCAACTCCGACGCTGAAGTCTTCGGCGACTGGCTCGACCGCCTCGTCGCCCACGCCGAACCGCAGGCAGACCCTCAGGCCGGGTCCGGCGGGGAGGCAGGCGCAGGAGTAGAGGCCGGGGCAGGGATGGGCGCGGGGCTGCCCGTGGGCAGCGTCACGCCGCTGTCCAACAACGCCACGATCTGCTCCTACCCGCGCTTCAACGCCAACAACACCATGCCGCTGGAGATCGCCCGGCCCGACCTCGACCGCGTGGCCGCGCAGGTCAATCGCGGCCGCGCCGTGCCCGTGCCCACCGGCGTCGGCTTCTGCATGTACATGACCGCCGCCGCCCTCGACGCCGTCGGCGACCTCGACGCCGAGGCCTTCGGCAAGGGCTACGGCGAGGAGAACGACTGGTGCCTGCGCGCCATCAAGGCCGGCTTCGTCAACCTGCTCGCCGAGGACGTGTTCGTCCACCATGCCGGCCAGATCTCGTTCGGGCTCGATGCGGGCGGCGAGTACGACCAGGGCCAGGCGGCGCTGCTCGCCAAGCACCCCGACTACCCGGCCCGGGTCGGGCAGTTCGTCCAGGCCGATCCCGGCCGGCGCGGGCGGGCGCGGCTCGACCGGGCGCGGCTGGCCCGGCACTTCGCCGGGCGGGCGCTGCTGTACGTGACGCACAGCTGGGGCGGGGGCATCCAGCGGCACATCGACGACATGGTCGCGCAGGCCCGGGCCGAGGGCCTGAGCGTGGTGCTGCTGCAGATCGACCGGACCCGCAACCTCGAGGTCCACGTCTCGTATCGCGGCCCCGAGTTCCTGTACCTGCCCAACCTCGACAGCCTGTACCTGCCGCGCGACGCGGCGGAGCTCGCGGAGTTCGTCGGGCAGCTGGCGCCGGTCCTGATCCACGTGCACTCGCTGGCGGGCTTACGCTGGGGCGCGGCGCGGGCGCTGATGGCGGTGGTGGCGGGGTCGGGGCGTCCCTACGCGTGGACGCTGCACGACTACTCGCCGGTGTGCCACCGCAACCACCTGGTGCAGCCGGACGGGCGCTACTGCGGCCTGGCGCCGGTCACCGAGTGCCGGTCGTGCCTGGCGGTGGACGCGGACGGGTTCGAGGAGCCGGA
>NZ_JBKFAL010000077.1:0-1226 GCF_053345625.1 Methylobacterium sp. D53M | reverse complement strand
TGACCTGACCGGCTGGTTTTGGACCGGGCTGATTGAGAGGATCAGCCAGGACCGAAGGAGGCGGACATGCGGCGAGGTCAGAAGACGAACGCGGAGCAGGTTGTGCTGAAGCTGCGCCAGATCGAGGTGCAGACAGCCCAGGGTAAGAGTTTAGCCCTTGCATGTAGAGAGGCGGAGATCTCCGAGCAGAGCTACTACCGCTGGCGCAAGGAGTACGGTGGCCTCCAAGTCGATCAAGCCAAGAAGATGAAGGATTTGGAGCGTGAGAACGCTCGGTTGCGCCGGCTCGTCGCCGATCTCTCTTTGGAGAAGCAGGTGCTGGCGGACGTCGCCTCGGGAAACTTGTAGCCCCCGAGCGACGCCGGCAGGCGGTCGACGGGATCCGGGAGAAGTACGGCCTCTCGGAACGTCACGCCTGCCGGCTCGTCGGTCAGCACCGCGGCACGCAGCGCTACGTGCCGACGGTGCCGGCCGACGAGGATGGGCTGACCCGAGCCATCGTTGCCCTGGCCTCCGAGTACGGGCGCTATGGCTACCGTCGTGTCACCGCGCTGCTGCAAGCAGACGGCTGGCAGGTGGGCAAGGACCGGGTTCAGCGCATCTGGCGCCGCGAGGGGCTGAAGGTCCCCAGCCGACATAAACCCTGCAGCCGCCTATGGCTGAACGACGGCTCATGTGTGCGGCTGCGCCCGCTCCACCGCAATCACGTCTGGAGCTTCGACTTCGTGCAGGCCCAGACCCACGACGGCCGCAGCTTGCGCATCCTGACGCTGATCGACGAGCACAGCCGAGCCTGCTTGGCGTTGAAGGTGGCGCGCCGCATCAACAGCGTCGGCGTGATCGAGGCGCTGGCCGACGCGATGTGTCTGCACGGCATCCCGGAGCACATCCGCTGCGATAATGGCCCTGAGATGATCTCGAAGGCGTTGCGCAATTGGGTCGCCAAGACCGGCTCGCAGATCCAGTACATCGCGCCAGGATCCCCGTGGGAGAACGGGTACTGCGAGAGCTTCAACGGCAAGCTTCGTGACGAGTGCCTACGCCAAGAGATCTTCTACTCGCTGAAGGAGGCGCAGATCGTGATTGGTCTATGGCAAACCACCTACAATTGCGTCCGACCGCATTCTTCGCTGGGCTATCGGCCACCTGCGCCCGTCAGCTACCCGGATCTGGCCTTCCGGCTACCCATGACCGCGACCATGCAGTAGCCTCTCAATTGGCTCGGT
>NZ_JBKFAL010000076.1:0-1452 GCF_053345625.1 Methylobacterium sp. D53M | reverse complement strand
TGACCCGCTTCAGATTGTAGGCCAGAACCTGCAGGCTCATCTCGGTGGCCACGTTCCGCAACCGCCGCATCCGGAAGTGGGTCGCTCCCATCCAACCCTTGAGCGTCCCGAACACGTGCTCGACCGTCTGCCGGCGCGTGCGCATCGCGTGGGGATCCTGGTCGAGCCGGCGCTGCACAGCTTCCAGCACCGCCTCGTGCTCCCAACGCGTCACCCGCCGCTCCTCGGCCGGCGTGCAGCGTGCCTTGATCGTGCAGTCGCGGCAGGCCGTGGTCCAGTAGCGGCGCAGCGTCAGCCCACCCTCCACGTTGGTGTAGCGGTAGGAAAGCCGCTCGCCGGCTGGACACCGGTAGGCATCCACCTCCGGCTCGTAGACGAAGTCCTGCTTGCCGAAGCGCCCCTCCGCCTTGGCGCCCGAGGTCAGCGGCCTCGGCAGCGTCACCGCGATGCCGGCCTGCTCGCAGGCCAGGATCTCCGCGCCCGAGAAGTAGCCGCGATCCGCCAGCACGCCGAGCGCTTCATGCCCGGTCGCCGCCTGCCCTTGGCGGCTCATGTGCGCCAGCTGGGTACGGTCATGCCCGAGGTTCGTCACCGCGTGCGCGACGATCAGATGATGCTCGGTGTCGACGACCGCCTGCACGTTGTAGCCGACCATCCCTGTGCCCTTGCCGCTCGTGGCCATCGCCCGCGCGTCCGGGTCGGTCAGCGAGACCTGCCGGTCGGGAGCGGCTTCGACGAGCTTCTCCATCGCCTGAAGTTCGCGCATCCGCGTCCGCAAGGCATCCAGACGCGCCGCGATGCGAACCTTGCGCACGCAAGCGACCTCGTCCTCCTGACGGTCGGCGGTGTCGAGGGCGGCGAGATAGCGCGCGATGCTCGCCTCGACCTGCTCGATGCGACGCCGGACCGCCGCCGGGGTGAAGTTGCGGTCGCGCGCGTTCACCGCTTTGAAGCGGCTGCCGTCGAGCGCCACGATGCCACCGGCCAGGAGCCCGAGTTGACGGCACAGCACCACGAACTGACGGCAGGCGGCCTGGATCGCAGGACCGTTGTCGCGCCGGAAGTCGGCAATGGTCTTGAAGTCGGGGGCGAGGCGGCCGGTCAGCCACATCAGCTCGACGTTGCGGCTGGCTTCACGCTCCAAGCGGCGGCTGGAGGCGACTTGATTGAGGTAGCCGTAGAGGTAGAGCTTCAGCAACGTAGCCGGGTGATAGCCGGGCCGGCCCGTCGCAGCCGGCACCACGCCGTCAAAACCCAGAGCCGCGAGATCAAGTTCGTCCACGAACACATCGACGACGCGAACCGGATTGTCCTCGGACACGTAGTCGTCCAACCGGTTCGGCAAGAGCGTGATTTGCTGGCGATCCGCACCCCAGACAAACCGCGCCATATAAACCTCCACCGTCACGCAGAGACTATCAGAACCGCAGCGTTTTCACACAGCCTCGGTGG
>NZ_JBKFAL010000074.1:0-1603 GCF_053345625.1 Methylobacterium sp. D53M | reverse complement strand
TACCCTGCCGGTGGTCGTGGACCTCGACCCGGCCCGGCCGCTCGGCGCGTGGCTGGCGGGCGTGCAGGAGGCCGGTCTCGGCCTGCGCGAGCACGGCCACCTGCCCCTGGCCGCCATCCAGCGCCTCGCCGGTCCCGCGGGCGCGGGCGCGGGCACAGGGACGGGCGGCCTGTTCGACAGCCTCGTGGTGTTCGAGAACTACCCCGTCGACCAAGCCCTCGCCGCCGCGCGCCACGGACGGGACGGCGACGGAAACGGGGACGGGGACGGCGACGCTGCCGACCCGCACGCCTTGCGTCTCGGCCCGGCCATCGTCGCCGAGACCACGCACTACCCCGTCACCCTGGTGGTCCACCCGGAGACCGGCCCCGACGGGACGCGGCTGGCCCTGCGCCTGAGCTACGCTGCCGATCGCCTGGGACACGCGGACGCCGAGGCGCTGCTCGCCGCCTTCGTGGCCCAGCTCGCCGCCCTGGCCGAGGCCGACCCGGCAACCCCGCTCGGGGCGCTGCCGCCGCCGCTGCCCGACAGCGACCGGGCGATGATCGGGTCGGCGAACGCGACCGCGCGGGCCTACCCGGACGGCGCCGGCGACGTGCTCGCCGCCTTCGCAGGCCACTTGGCGCACGACCCGGACGCGATCGCGGTGACCGACGGGCAGGGCGCGCTCACCCGCCGCGCCCTCGACAGCGCGGCCTCCGCGCTGGCCCGCCGCCTCGCCCGCGCCGGGGCCGGTCCCGACACTCTGGTCGGCGTCGGGCTGGAGCGGTCCTGCGCGCTGCTCGTCGCCTGGCTCGCCGTTCTCAAGACGGGGGCCGCGATCCTGCCCCTCAACCCCGAGCTGCCGCGCCCGCGCCTCGTCGCGACCGCCCGAGAGGCGGCCCTGCGCCTCCTCGTCACCGAGTCCGGCCCGGCCGCGCGGATGCCCGGGCCGGCGGAGCTTCCGGACCTGCAGATCCTCACCCCGGATCTGGCAGAGGCGGCGGACGATCCCGCCCTGCCGGCCGCGGCGCCGCACCCGGACGCCCTGGCCTACCTCATCTACACGTCCGGCTCGACCGGCACGCCCAAGGGCTGCGCCAACACCCGCGCCGCCATCGCCAACCGCCTCGCCTGGATGCGGGCCCATTTCGCGGTCGGCCCCGCCGACGTGATCCTGCACAAGACCCCGGTCTCCTTCGACGTCGCCGTCTGGGAGATCCTCCTGCCCCTCGTCAGCGGCGCACGCCTCGTCATGGCGCCGCCGCAGGCCCACCGCGATCCGGACGCGCTGGCCGCCCTGATCCGGCGGGACGCGGTGACGATCGTGCACTTCGTGCCCGCCCTGCTGGAGGCGTTCCTGGCGTCCGGCCGGCTCGCCGCCTGCTCGAGCCTGTCCCGCATCGTGTGCAGCGGCGAGGCGCTCGCCCCCGACCTCGCGGCCGCCGTCCGCGCCCAGAGCCGGGCCGACCTGGCGAACCTCTACGGGCCGACGGAGGCGGCCGTCGACGTCAGCGCCTGGACCTGCGGGCCCGAGCCGGATGCCCCGCGCGTGCCGATCGGGCACCCGATCGCCAACACGCAGCTCCACGTCCTCGACGACGCGCTGCACCCGGTGCCGGTG
>NZ_JBKFAL010000073.1:0-1782 GCF_053345625.1 Methylobacterium sp. D53M | reverse complement strand
CTCCAGCTCGTCGCCCGCGCCCGGGAGAGCGGCCTCGCACTGACGCCGCGGGACGTCTTCACCCACCCGCGCCTCGCCGCCCTGGCGGCGCATCTCGACGCGGCCCCGGACAGCGCGGCCGCGCCGGCCCCCCAGGTCGACCCGGCGCGCGAGGCCGGTCCGGTTCCCCTCACCCCGATCCAGCGCCGGTTCCTCGACGGTCCCGTCCCGAACCGGCAGCACTGGAACCAGGCGATCGTGCTCGCGCCCCGGGCACCCCTCGACCCGGGCCGCCTCGCGGAAGCGCTCGCGGCCGTCGAGGCCGCCCATCCCGCGCTGCGCCTGCGCTTCGCTCGGGACGCGCACGGGGCCTGGACCCAGACCTGCCGGGCACCGGGGCAGGAGCCCCCGCTGTGGCGGCGCGCGGCGGACGGTGCGCCGGCCTTCGCGGCCCTCGCCGCGCAAGCCCAGACGAGCCTCGACCTCGCCGAAGGGCCGGTCTGGCGGGCCGTGCACGTCACCCTGCCGGCGGACGGGACCGAGCGGCTCCTCCTCGTCGCCCACCACCTCGTGGTCGACGCCATGTCGTGGCGCATCCTGATCCAGGACCTCGCGGCGGCCCTCGCCGGGCGGCCGCTCGCGCCCCCGCCGACGAGCTTCCCGGGCTGGGCCCGCAGCCTCGACGTCCTGGCCCGGCACCCCGGACATGCCGGGCGCCGCGAATCCTGGCTGGCCGGCTGGCAGGCCGGGGGGCCGTGCCTCGATGCCGCGTTGCGGCCGGTCCGGCCCGACGCCCCCAACGTCGAATCCGCCCAGACCGAGATCGCCGACAGCCTCGACGCCGACGCCACCGACGCCTTCCTGCGCCGGGCGGGCCGGCCCTACCGCACGCACCCCGACGAGATCCTGCTCACCGCCCTGTCGATCGCGCTGGCGCGGCGCGGCGACGGGACGGCGGTGGGCGTGACCCTCGAGCGCCACGGTCGCGATGCCGACGCCCTGGCCGACGCGCTCGCTGAACCCCTCTCAGAACTCTTCCCCGAACCCCTCTCCGACGCGCAGGACGGCCCGACCCTGCCCCGCCACGACCTGAGCCGGACGGTGGGCTGGTTCACCACGCTGGTGCCGCTGCGGCTCGATCCCCTCGGCGGCGAACCGGACCTGCCGCCGGACGACGCCGCCCGCGGCCACGCCCTCGGTGCTGCTCTCTGCCGGGTCAAGGAAGCCCGCCGCGCCCTGCCCCAGCCCGACCTCAGCCACGACCTCCTGCGCCACGGCCCCGCAGCGGACCTGCGCCACCGCATCGCCGCGGCACCCGAGCCCGGCATCCTCCTCAACTACCTCGGCCAGATCGACGCCGACCGCGCCGACCCCGACGCGCCCTTCGCCCTCGCCCCCGAGAGCGCGGGGCCCATGCGCGACCCACACAGCCCCGCGGGCGCCGAGCTCACCCTCACCGCCCTCGTGCGCGACGGCCGCCTCAACCTCGCCTGGCGCTTCAGCCCCGACCGCCACGACCCCGCCGCCATCGCCGCCATCGCCCGCGACACCCGGCACACCCTCCAGGCCCTCGTCGCCCACTGCGCCGACCCGGGCACCCCGCGCCGGCCCACCCCCGCCGACCTGCCCCTCGCCCGCCTCGACCAACCCGGCCTCGACGCACTCCTCGCCGGCCACGCCCTGGCCCCAGACAGCCTCGCCGACCTCTACCCGCTCACCCCCCTGCAGGAGGGTCTGCTCTTCCACGCCCGCCTCGCCCCCGGGGACGCGGCCTACCGCAACCAGGTCCGCCTCGACCTCGAG
>NZ_JBKFAL010000072.1:0-1795 GCF_053345625.1 Methylobacterium sp. D53M | reverse complement strand
GGCGAGGATCGAGTCGCCGCCGCGCTCGAAGAAGCTGTCCCGGCGCGACAGGCGTCGGGCGTCGAGGCCGAGCACGCCGGCCCAGAGGGCGGCGAGGCGCGTCTCGGTCTGGCCGCGCGGCGGATCGAAGCCGGTGCTCCCGCCCGCGGCGTCCGCGCCCGCCCAGTCGGGTTCGGGGAGGCGTCCTGGGTCGAGCTTCCCGTTGGCGGAGACCGGCAGGGCGGGGAGGGCGAGGATGCGGGCGGGGCGCAGCGCGTCGGGCAGCGTGTCGGCCAGGGCCCGCTGCAGCGCGGGCTCGTCGAGGACGCCGCCGGCCGCCGGCACCGCGTAGCCCACCAGCCGCAGCCCCCCGTCCGGACCGGGACGGGCGACCACCGCCGCCTCGGCCACGCCCGGCAGCGCCCGCAGCGCGGCGGCCGCCTCGCCCGGCTCGACGCGCTGGCCGCGGATCTTGACCTGATCGTCCGCCCGCCCGCGGTAGTCGAGCTGCCCGTCCGCCCGCCACGCCGCCCGGTCGCCGGTGCGGTACAGCCGCGCCCCGGCCGGCGCGCCGCGCCCGGCCTCCGGGTCGGGCACGAACCGCGCGGCGGTCAGGCCGGGCTGGCCGCGGTAGCCCCGGGCGAGGCCGAGGCCGCCGATGTAGAGCTCGCCGACCACGCCGACCGGCACCGGGTGGAGCGCGTCGTCGAGGACGTGCAGGCGCAGGTTGGCGATGGGCGCGCCGATCGGCACGCGCGGCCCGGGGGCGGGCCCGTCCGCGCAGGCGCCATCGCAGGCGCCATCCCAGGCTGCGACGTCGCAGGCGGTGACGTCGATGGCGGCCTCGGCGGGTCCGTAGAGGTTGTGCACCCGCGCGCCGGTGCGGGCGGCGACGGCGCGGGCGAGATCGGGCGGCAGGGCCTCGCCGCTGGCGACCAGTCGGGTGAGGCTGGCGGTGTCGTCGAGGGCGCCGGCGGCGAGGGCGGCCGAGAGCTGGGCGGGCACGAAGTGCAGGAGGGTGACGGCGTGCCGGCCGATGAGGCGTGCGATGGCGTCGGGGTCGCGGTGGGCGCCGGGGGGCGCCAGGACGAGGCGTGCGCCGGTGACGAGGGGGAGAAGGATCTCCCAGACGGCGACGTCGAAGGAGACGGGGGTCTTGTGCAGGATGGTGTCGTGGGCACCGACGCGCAGGTGGTCGGCCATCCAGGCGAGGCGGTTGGCGAGGGCGGCGTGGGTGTTGGCGCAGGCCTTGGGGGTGCCGGTGGAGCCGGAGGTGTGCAGGACGTAGGCGAGCGCGTCCGGGTGGGGGGCGCGGGTGCGGGGCCGGACGGGCCGGGCGCTGTCGTCGTCCGCGTCGGTATCCGGATCGGCGTCCGGATCGGCGTCGAGGACGAGGGGCGCTCGCCCTGCGGCGTCGGCGAGGGCGGGGTGCTGGTCGGCGAGTTCGGGCTGGGTGAGCAGGAGGTCGGCCTCGGCGGCGAGGGCGGCGAGGCGGGCTGCGGGCAGTTCGGGGTTGAGGGGGAGGATGGCGGCGCCGGTCCTGAGGACGGCGAGCCAGGCGGCGGGCAGGTCGCAGGTGCGCTCGAGGAGGAGTCCGACGACGCGCTCGGGTCGGGCGCCGGCGCGGGCGAGGCGTCGGGCGATGGCGGTGGCGCGGGCGTCGAGGCCGGCGCGGGTCAGGCTGGTCCGGGCGTCGGTCACCGCGATCGCGTCGGGATCGTGCGCGCGGTGGCCTGCGAACGCGGCGAGGACGTCGCCGGCGCCGTCCGGGTAGGCCCGGGCGGTCGCGTTCGCCGACCCGATCACCGCCCGGTCG
>NZ_JBKFAL010000071.1:0-2156 GCF_053345625.1 Methylobacterium sp. D53M | reverse complement strand
AAGGTCGGCGGCCGAGGCAGCGGCGGTGAGGGCTGTGAAGGCGGCCAGCGAGGCCAGGAGCTTGGTCATGTCGGTTCCCCGAATGTGTGATCTGGCGGTGTGGCTACCGATCACCGAGGGAAATGGCTGTAGTTTTGAGGTCACACCGCCTGTCGAAGGCCCGAAATGCCAGAGTAAAGCATCCTTCAAGACGCGACGAAGCGCGGAAATACAGCGCGCATTACGCAGGCGAGCGCGACAACAACGCGGCGGCGTTTTGGTTGCATCGACATGCCGGGTCGGCACCGGGTGTGACGGGCGCGCCACACCCGGTTCCGGTCGGCCGCCGGACGGCCCGGCGGCGATCCCGGTCGCTCCCGCGGGATCCCGACACCGGCCTGGGCGACCCGGCAAGGTGCCGGAACGCCCCCGCCGCCGCGAGACAGGTTTTCATCCCGCGGATCCCGATCGAGGGTCCGATCACCCGCGCGTCCCGGGCCTCGATCCGAAGTTATGACTCCTGTTACCAACGGGAAAATAGATGGACTCGACAGTCGTCGTCGCGACGACCGCGCGATGGGAACCGGGGCGCCATGCATGTGAGAGTTCGCCTCGACGGCGCGAACCCGCGGCGCTGGCACGTCGCGCTGCTGGACCGGCTGTCCGGCCTGCCGGGTATCGCGGCGGTGAGCGTCGACGCCGCGCCCGGTCCGGACGGGTGGCCGGCACAGGCCGACCTGCTGTTCCGCCTGGAAGCCCTGATCTTCCGGCTGGCGCCGCACGGGTCGCGGCCCGTGCCGCCCGCCGATCTCGCGGCCTGGACCCGTCCCGGGACCCCGGACCTCGTGCTCGACCTGTGCGGCGACGCGGCCGCCTCCTGCCCGGTCTGGCGCGTGGCCTACGACGGCGGCCTCGGCGAGACCGGCCTGCTCGCGAGCCTGCTCGCCGGCCGGGTCCCGCAGCTCGACCTCCTCGAAGGCGGCACCGTCGTCGCCGCGGGTCGCCTCGGCTCGGACTACCGGGGTTCCATCGCCGTCTCGTTCGAGGATGCCCTGTCGCGCACGGCGACGCTCATCGCCGCCGCCCTGCGGGCCCGGACGGACGGCCGCGCCTTCGCGGCGACGCCCGCCGCGGCCGCGGCCGCGCCCGCCCGTCCGGGGCGGATCCTGGCGTCCCGACCGGCACGGCTCGTCGCCCGGAGCCTCGTCGGCCGCCTGTACAGGCTGTGCTACCACGCCCCGCACTGGCGCACCGGGTGGCGGACCCTCCGCGGGCCGGACCTCGTCGCGCTGGGCCGCCATCCCGCGGAGGGCTGGCAGGTGCTGCCCGACGACGGGCGGCGCTTCTACGCCGACCCGTTCCCCCTCGCGGTCGAGGGGACGACCCACGTCTTCGTGGAGGAGTTCCCGCACGCGACCGGCAAGGCGATCATCTCGGCGGTCCGCTTCGGGCCGGACGGGCCCGAGGGGCCGCCCGTCCCGGTGCTGGAGGAGCCGCACCACCTCTCCTACCCGTTCGTGTTCGCGCGCGCGGGCTCCGTCTGGATGGTGCCGGAGAGTTCCGCGGCCGGCACGGTCGATCTCTACCGGGCGACCCGCTATCCGGGCGGCTGGGTGAAGGAGGCGACGCTCCTCTCCGGCGTGGTCGCGAGCGACGCGACGCTCCTCGAGCACGGCGGCCGCTGGTGGATGTTCGCCACCGTCCGGGACGCGCCCGTCGGCGCCCCGCCCGGATCGGGCTGCCACCACGACGCGCTGTATCTCTGGTCCGCGCCCGACTTCCGGGGGCCGTACGCGCCGCATCCGGCCAATCCCGTGCTGGTCGACCCGTCCTTCGCCCGGCCCGCGGGCCGGATCGTCGCGCGCGACGGGGTCCTGATCCGGCCGGTCCAGGATTGCGCCCACGGTTACGGACGCGCCCTGTCGCTGGCGCGCATCGACCGGCTCGACCCGGAGGGGTTCGCCCAGACCATCCTCGACCGGATCGAGCCCGGCCCGGCTTGGCCCGGCAGCTGCCTCCACACGCTCAACACGGGAGGCGGGATCGAGTGCATCGACGGCTCCGGTCGGGCCTCGCGTCTCAGGGCTTATCTGAGCGCGCGGTCCGACGCCTAGGGCGTCTCTGCAAAGGGGTTCACAGGCTGGGTGGTCAGGCCCATGTGGGCTTGATGCGACGCG
>NZ_JBKFAL010000070.1:0-2558 GCF_053345625.1 Methylobacterium sp. D53M | reverse complement strand
CCGGTCTGGCCCTCAACACCGGCACCATCGGCGGCGGCGCGACCAACAGCGGCAGCCTGGTCAATGCCGGCACCCTCGCGGGCGGTCTGACCAACACCGGCACGGCCCTCAACACCGGCACCATCGGCGGTGGCGTCATCAGCAGCGGCATCTTGAGCAACAGCGGCGCCATCGGCGGCGGCGTCGCCAACACCGGCCTCCTCGCCACCAGCGGCACGATCAGCGGCGGCCTGACCAATGCCGGCACCGTGCTCGCCAGCGCTGGCCGCATCGACGGCGCCATCGCCAACAATGCCGGCCTGCTCGCCGTGTCCGGGACCGTCGCCAGCGCCGGCCCCTTCGCCAACGCCGCCGGCGCGACGCTCGCCGTCACCACGGGCGGCAGCTACAGCCTCGCCGGCCCCCTCGCCAATGCCGGCCTCGTCGCCGTCGCCCAGAGCGCCAGCCTCACCGCCTCCGGCGGCCTCAGCAACGCCGGCCTCGTCGCCAGCGACGGCACCCTCACCGCCGACCTGACCAACACCGGCGTCGCCCGCCTGTCCGGGCAGTTCAACGGCACGCTCACCAACACCGGCCTCGTGCAGATTACCGGCCCGCTCGCCGGGCTGACCGGCCTGACCAACACCGGCGCCCTCGACCTCGGCGGCACCGCCCTCACGCTCACCGACCTCGCCGGCCCGGCCGCCGCCGTCCTGGGCAACGGCGCCCTCACGGTCTCCAATGCGGCCGCCTCCACCTACGCCGGCGCCATCCTGGAGACCGCGAGCCCGACCAGCCTGACCAAGGCCGGCCCCGGCACGCTCCTGCTCACCGGCCCCGGCCTCTTCTCCGGCCCGACCACAATCCAGGCCGGCACGCTCTCCCTCAACGGCCTCTGGACCTCGCCGGTCACGGTCGCGGCCGCCGGCACCCTGCGCGGCATCGGCACCGTCGCGGCCCCGGTCACGGTCGCGGGCGCCCTGCGGCCGGGCAACTCCCCCGGCACGCTCACCGTGCTCGGCCCGGTGGCGTTCGCCCCCGGCAGCAGCCTCGGCCTCGACATCGACGGCCCGGGCACCGGCACCGGCGCGGGCAGCTACGCCCGCCTGCTGGCGCTCGGCCCGACCGGCACGGTCTCGGCCAACGGCACCCTGGTGCCGGAGCTGCGCGGCATCACCGGCAACGCGGGCAACAGCTTCACCCCCGCGCTCGGCCAGCGCTTCGGCGTGCTCACCGCGCAGGCCGGGCTGTCGGGCTCGTTCAGCGGGCTCGCCCAGCCGGCGGCGGGGCTGCCGGCGGGCACGCGCCTCGACGCGCTCTACGCCGCCACCGGCCTCGACCTCGTGGTCACGCCCGCCGCCTACGGCAACCTCGCAGGCCTCGGCCTCGCCCAGACCGGCAACGCCCGGGCCGTGGGCGCGGCCCTCGACCTCGCCCGCCCGGCGGCCGGCACGCGGCCGGACGCGGCGCGGGCGCGGGTGTTCGACCCGCTCTACGCGGCCGGCCCGGCGACGCTGCCGGGCGGCCTGGCGAGCCTGTCGGGCCAGAGCTACGGCGACGCGGTGATGACCGACCTCGCCGCGCGCCGTCTGCTCTCCGACACGATCGACCGGCACCAGCGCGGGCTGGGCGGGGGCGCGGGCGCGTTCAGCGCGGGCGATCCGGGTCCGGGCCCGAACCGCACGGCGCTGCAGGTGCGCGGCGGCGCCGGGGCGGCGGAGCGGCCGCTTGCGGTGGGCGAGGGCCGGGTCTGGGCCGACGCGCTGTACGGGTTCGGCGCGCGCGCGGGCGACCGGGCGGCGGCGGGCGCCGGGTTCGACGCGGGCGGGCTGCTGATGGGCGTCGACCGCCAGGTCGGGGCGGACACGCAGGTGGGCGGTGCGTTCAGCTACCTGCGCGCGGGGGGCACGTCGCGGGGCGCGGGGCTGGGTCGGTTCACCACCGACAGCTACGGCGGGACGCTGTACGCGAGCACGCGGCTGGGCGCGGTGATCCTGCGGGGCACGGCGGGGGTGTCGTACGCGGACGGTCGGGTGGACCGGACGGTGGCGCTGGGCGCGGCGGTGTCGCAGGCGTCCGGGCTGTCGTCGGGCTGGAACGGCGGGGTGTCGGGCTTTGCCGGCTACGCGCTGGCGGTGGGTCTTCCGGTGGAGCTCGTGCCGGAGGTGGGCTTCAGCTACGACCGGCTGACGCGGGGCCGCGTGTCCGAGCGGGGCGGTCTGGTCGGGCAGGGCTTCGGCGGGCAGGGCTTCGCGGTGGCCGACCTCGACGCGGCGCGCAGCCTGGTCGGCGGGCGTGTGACGAGTTGGGCGTTGGCGGGCATTCCGGACCTGCGCCTGGAGGGCCGGGCGTACTGGGCGCACGAGCTGGCCGACACGGCGGCGGTGATCCGCTCGAACCTGTTCGGGGCGGGGTTCGCGGGCCGGACGAGCGCGCTGGGCCGGGACGGCGCGGTTCTGGGGGTGAGCCTGACGGGGGCGGTCGCCGCGGGCGTGCGGCTGTCGGTGGGCTATACCGGCGACGTCCGCCCGGGCGCCACCGCCCAGGTGTTCACCGCAGGCCTCCAGGCCGCGTGGTGA